>JANPPO010000286.1:0-7800 GCA_031428555.1 Bdellovibrionales bacterium
TGCTTGCGCTCCCTCTTCTGGAGGTGGATCTGCTGATGGTGAAGGCCTCATGTGCAATCGTAATGTTTATCAAGTGCCGGTAACTGAATCTCAAAATTACAATCAAGATGAAGTCAGTGAATCAGCATCAACAGAACCAAAGATTACGATCGATCCTAAGTTTGATTCATATATCGTTGAATTCGAAGAAGACTCATACGAGACCGCAGCACTTCAACCAAGTGGCAATTCGGTACATGAGTATCAAGTTTCTGGATTAAATCTTAAGAACATTAGATCTAATACTTTTTCTTTAAAACTTTCTGGTGATGAGTATTTTAAAAAAGAGATGGTCCAAAGACTAGGTAATCAACGAAAAATTAAGTTCATCGAACCTGACTACCCTCTTCATTTAATCCCTCAGGACGCTAGTGAAGAAATGGAAGTAGCAGCGACAGTGTCTACAGCCGCACAGTGGCATCACCAGACAGTTCAGACGTCTTCTGCATGGCAAGTGACTAAGGGCTCTCAAGACATCGTTGTCGCAGTTGTTGATTCAGGTATCGACTATAACCATACAGACCTTCGTAATAACATGTGGAAAAATCCGCGCGAAGTTGCAAACAACGGAAGAGATGACGATGGAAATGGCCTAGTTGATGATGTTTACGGTTGGAATTATGTTAGCAACAATGGAAAGCCTCTTACAACATCTGGATCTCATCACGGTACTCACGTTGCGGGAATTATTGGAGCAACAGGAACAGCTAGCCGTGGTGTATACGGTGAAGCTCAAAAAGTAAAATTGATGGCGCTTAAATTCATTGGTGATACAGGAACTGGTATTACTTCTAACGCTATTAAAGCTATCGATTATGCTATCAGCAAAAAAGTTTTTGCGATTAATAATAGCTGGGGTTCAACAAACCGTTCACAAGCTTTAGAATCTGCTATCAAAAGAGCTGAAAAAGCTGGAATTCTATTCGTAGTTGCTGCTGGTAATGGCGACAACGGAGTTGGTTACGATATCACTCGCCGTGGATATTACCCTGCTGCTTTTACTCAGTCTAATATCTTAAGAGTGGCAGCTTCTAAATCTGACAATACTCTTACTCGGTTTTCCAACTTCGGTAAGAGCTTAGTTGATGTAGCTGCTCCTGGTTACAACATTCTGTCTACTATAACTGGAAACAGTTATATGAAGATGAGCGGAACTTCTATGGCTGCTCCTCTTGTAACAGGTCTTGCAGTTTTAGTTAAGGCAGCAAACCCTAACTTAAGTTTTTCCCAGATTAAAGGAATTATTAAAAATTCTGTTGATCCAATTACTTCGCTTAAAACTAAAGTTTCTTCAGGTGGACGAGTTAATGCTAGAAAAGCTGTTTCAATGGCAGCAAATATTAGTTCTGATCTAAGCGGCTGCTTCTAGTAGGCACGATCGACTGCAATAAATTTTCTACCGCTGATTGTTGCAGCTCCTCTTTTTAACCTCGAAACAATTTGCACAGCGCTCTCATTCGGATGAGCGCTCCATACCAAAGCGGCGGCTCCGGAAACGATCGCCGCAGATACACTGGTACCGGATGCTTTCGTGATAACATTTTCAGCGCGATTTAAAGTTAAAACTGGAACTTGTTCCCCAGGGGACCAGATATTAATTGTCCGTCCATAACCGCTAAAGCTAGAGAGCTTGCCATAAAGATTTGTCGAACCGACATTTAAAAAGTTCGCTAGATCGAGCGAAGCTAACATTACTCGATTATCGTAAACATCAAGTGGTACATTTCCAGCCGAATTTACAAAAATAATGTTATCGTTTTCGTATTGCTTAAATGTCGAAGCCAAATAATAAGAACAAGTGATGGTCCAACTATTATTAATGATATTGGCTTTCATCTGCACGGCATAATCCACTGCCCGTTTCGCATCGAACTCATTTCCGTTTGCACCAGACATAATATCAAGAGGTAGAATTTTAGCGGCCGGGGCAATGCCAAGTGATTCACCGGACATATCTCGACCAGAAATAATTCCAGCAATCGAAGTCCCATGGCCAATTTCGTCTATATTTTTGCTACTGTTATTTGTAAAATTCCAGCCGCTTCCGTCATCTATGAAACCGTTATTATCGTCGTCGATATTGTTTTGATCATTATCAGCACGGTTAACATAGAAATTTGATCTCAGTTTTGAATTCTCAGGGTCAACTCCAGAATCAATGACAGCAATCACGATGTTATCGCCTTGATAGCCTGCTCGCCAGGCATCCAAAACTCCTATTTCGTTAAGAATTTTGTATGCACTTAAAGTCTTATTAAATCTTACGGTCTTTAATTGATTTTGAAGCTTTAAAGAATAGTTAGGTTCTATAAATTTAAGCTTATCCTGATTCGAATTGATAAAAGCCTGAACGTCTTCAGAAATAATCAAGGTTGGCTGGGCATTATACCAATGAGCAATAAACTCATTTTTAACTTTACTGTTTTGGCATGCTTGGCGTCCTGACTCGTTATACTTGTCCGATTTTTCGGCGCAGGCACTTAAGAACAAGACAAACATCAACCCAGCAATCGCCTGAGTATTTCTTAGTAAGTACATTTTATTAAATCTTCTTTAACAACTCTATTTTTTAAGGTCTTCAAATCAGAAACACTTACATTTACATAACCCGCTGGTGCTTCAGCTCCTGGTGGTGGCTGAACTGGAGTCTCGGGATTTTGTGGTACTGCTGGCTGTTCTGGTGCTGGTTGTTGCGGTACCCCCGGCTCTGGCTGAGGAACTGGAACCGGTTGATCTGGCCCTGGAACTGGTAGTTCCGGAGTTGGCCCTGGCAATGGCTGTGGAAGCGGAGTTCCATCCGCTCTTAAAGTTGAAAGAAAGTTTTCGTAGAAAATTTGGGAGATAGCCACTTCAGTTGGAATGCTCCCACCGAAAGATGCCCAGTGATAATCTTTTTGGATCGTCGAGATTGCTTTTGTTTTGCTTCTGCAATGAGCATCAAAAGTTCTATATGTCGTTAACACTCTCAAATGAGTATTATCAATCGCTTCGATATCATATCGAATAGGATGAAACTTTTTATTTAAGCCTTCGTTACGATAATCTGAAATCGCTTCACCTTCAGCTTTTTGAAAAGCCAATGAAATCGATTTAGTTGAGCTTTTTGTAATTTTAAAAATAAGTGGTTCGCCCGAAACTGTGTAAGCAGTAACTGTTTCACAATCGGATTGAGTCGGTCTTGAAAGAACAGCAATATTTGCTGTCGAGATATCTCTTACATCGAATGCAGCGTGCGTGTGAAATAATGCTTTCACTCTGCTTAAGTCACTATCCGGAGTAAAATCGGAAGTTACCTCAAGCGCAGGAAATTCTGCAGTGAGTAACTCTTGTAGGGCCTGAACGTTGAAACAGCCATTTCTATTGAGGTTTTTTTCGCTTAGAACTGGTACTCCGAGTTTCGATCCGCCACCAGATGACGAAGAGTTCGAACAACCAGATAAAATTAGAAGAATGGCAAGTGCTAGGAACAATTGGATCTTATTTAAATTATTCATGGAATTAAACCCTTTATATAATAACAGGCGGCCTTATTAGGGTCGCCTGTTATTCGAGACTTATTAGATATGTAACCTAGAAACTTTTTGGGTATTTAGGTCACGTTAGTCACTTAGTGATTAAGCATCACCTTGTTGACCATCATCTTGCTGACCATCTTGGTCTTGCTGACCTTGATTTTTGTCATCTTGCTCTTGCTCTTCTTCTTGTTTAGGAGCTTGCTGCTTTTGCTCTTCTTCTTGCTTAGGCTCTTCTTGCTCTTGTTCTTGTTTCTCTTCTTGGCGAGTTAGAGTCATTTCAACTTCGATAGATGCGCAAAGTTCTGCTTTTGGCTCTTCTTTAGGCTCTTCTTGTTTTTGCTCTTCTTGCTTAGGAGCTTGTTGCTTTTGTTCTTGCTCTTGCTCTTCTTGTTGCTTAGGAGCTTGTTGTTTTTGCTCTTCTTGCTGTTTAGGAGCTTGCTGCTTTTGCTCTTGTTCTTGCTCTTCTTGTTGCTTAGGTGCTTGCTGTTTAGGAGCTTCTTCTTTTTGTTCTTGTTCTTGTTCTTGCTCTTGTTCCTGCTCTTCAGTACGGCAGTCAGAAGTTACAAAGTTCAACTTTTCAAGAACGTCGTCTTGAACTTGTTGGCTATCAGATAAAGTACGAACAATTGAATCTGCTTCGAAGCCCATTGTGCTGCTTACAACAGTGTACATGTTTGTTTCTGCGTTCCACGCTAGTGTCATCACTAGTGTTTCGCCAGCGTACATATCAAGAGTTCCTGCGTCAGTTTCAACAACGCGTGTAACAGATCCCAAGAAAGAAGCGCGAGTCGCTAATACTGGGTATGCTGCATAAATTTCTTCTAGGCTACGAGCTGTTTCGCCTTCAGAAACTTCGCCTGCTTTTGCTTCAACGCCGCTAACATCAGAAGTTGCTACTGCGTTACCAGAGCTTGCTAATTCAGAAGAACCAACTTCTGATGGATTAACTGGTGCCGCTGAAGTACCGTTGCTGCCGTTGCTGTTACCACATGCCGCCATGAATAAACATGCCGCTGTTGCCAAAACTAATTTACCAAATCTGCTTGTGTTCATAAATCTATACCCTCCAATGGGATGAAATGTTTGCAAGTTCATAAAGCAACTTGAGTGCCACTTACATTTTTCGACTAAAGTATTAATCCCTCGTAAAAAGATTTAGTAAGATGTAGCAGAATTCCCCAAGGTCGTTTGACATGAGGGTAAAATAGTCGCGACAACAAACAGAAAGTCCCCACTAAATTTTGTTGATCAGCAATTTCTTGTTGAATTCGATGTTAACAATCGGAAAAACAAAGTGTGATCACACGGGAAAACCTTTCTCCTGGCGGATAACAAGTGATCTTTTTTTGAGCAGTATTTAATTTTTCTAATCATTTCATTGTCCAAAACACCAATTTGTTGGAGCGCTTCATTCATCTAATTTTAATTTATATGATGCGGAGGAAAGTTTCTGAACTTTGTGAACACTATATAAGTAGGTTGATGAACGAGAATCAGACCGTCAGGTTCGCTTAAATACTATCGTGTCAAACCACACTATCGACCAGCTTTAAGGAGCTTAATTCTTATCAGGCGTCTCATTTAGAATTGTTTATCTAAATTTAGAGCGTCTCCCCGGACCAAGACCTAGTCGAAAAAATATGCAAACAAACCGAAGAGAACGTCAGAGGTTTGTATGCAAGAGAAAAAGCCAGTCGACGTTTTTTGGGCCACGATTTTTCGCAAGAGAAAGCCAGCAGAGGTTTCTCGAAATCATTTTCTTAAAACAATTCCGTTCTTTGAAGATTTAAGTGCTAAGCAATTAAAAACCTTATCTGTTCATTTGCATGAAAGACGTTACGAAGAAGATGAATATCTTTTTGAAGTTAATCATCCCGCTGCTGCACTTTTCATTGTAGCTCGTGGTGAGGTCATTGTTGAGAGTAGCTCAGTCCGTGAAGGTGCAACTGAACTTGCCATAATAAAGTCAGGTGAATTTTTAGGTGAGCTTGCTCTTTTGGATAGCTCACCAAGATCTGCATCCGCTAGAGCAACGAAACCCACTCATGCGTACTCATTATTCCGTGGTGACCTAGTTCGTCTTGAAAAAGAACATCCCGAGATCGCAAGCAAAATTTATCGCACCTTAGCTTGGGTTATTGGCGAAAGACTTAAAGCAACGAATCGCCAAGTCGGTATCATCAAGAGAGCAGCGTAAATGAAAGACTCAAGTCGACGATTTAGAGGCATCCTGATTTATTCGGTTACCGGAATTATTGCAATTTCCGCAATCGTCTTTTTGATTTGGTCCCTAAGACCGATGATTATGCCTGTAACGATTGGAATATTGCTTGCCTACCTATTTCGTCCACTTAAGACAGCTTTCAAATATCGCTGGATGCCCGAAGCAGCAAGGGCAACGCTTATTTTTTCTATTATCACGGGCTCTTTGCTGCTTAGTTTTAATTTCATTCAGGAAAATATTCCGAATGAAAAGGAAAACCTCGAGTTACGCGTACGTCTTAAATATAAGTTCAATGAAAAGTTTGAAAAAATAATGGGTCTCGATCAGGTCACAGGAAAAGGAAATTTTTTCTATGATCTAGTTGCAAAAGACATTAATCCTTTACGAATTGGTGTTAACAAGTCTCTTGCTTTGACACCCGAACAAAGCGAAAGGTTTTTAGCTTTTAGAAAAGGTGTCGAGGGTTTCGAACCGGTTGCAGACAATTATTATCAGTACTATTTAGTTAATATAAATGATAATCCGCAGTCATTAGAGCAAGCTAGTACAGAACCAGCTAATACCACAAAAGCAGTTGGCGCAACTGCTCAGGAACAAAGCATGCTTCTCTATTTAATTGGAACACTTTCAGTTTGGCTTATTATGCCAATCGTTTTTATTTTCTTCCTTCTTGATGACGGAGCTATAGATCAGTTCTTTGTTAAGCTGGTACCTAACCGCTATTTCGAACTCGCTTTAACTCTTCAAGAAGAAGTTGATGGAGCAATCGGGAAATACCTAAGAGGCATCTCTATGGAATGTGCACTTGTTGCAATCTCCATGGTTGTTTGTCTTTATCTCGTTGGAATTTCATTTAAGGTTTCTCTCATTATTGGAGTCCTGACAGGTGTCGCAACTGTCATTCCATTTCTTGGCACTGCAGTAGGACTTATCGCAAGTATCGTTTATGTTCTAATTGCCGAAGACTTAAATCCATTAGTACCTTTTGTTACGATCGACAATGCAGCTATTGCTGTGATCCTAGTAAATGTCTTCGTTCATTTATTAGACAATATGCTATTTCAACCTATCGTTCTAGGCGGAGCGGTCAACTTACACCCGCTTGTTATCATTATTGGTTTACTTGCTGGTTCTATGCTTTTTGGCGCAGCAGGAATCGTTTTAGCAATTCCAGCTATCGTCATTCTGAAAGTAGTTAGCGAAAACACTTTTAGGGGCCTAAAAGATTATAGAATCATTTAGATAGAAACGAAGTTCTGAATCCATTGGGCCAAGATTTGATCGTCTTTTGGGTTATCAAAACTATTCATAGCCGTTTCATACGTTTCAGGTGCGACTTTTTCTTTTCTAGATATGAGTCTTTCCCTTGCAAACTTGACGCTGAATTCAGGGTGGCCCTGCATTGTTAGAATATGTTTTCCAATTTGGTACATTTGAAATTCACAGAATTGATCTTGAGCAATCAATTCTGCATCTTTCGGCATTCGTATCACTTGATCTTGATGGCTGAATAAAAGTCTTACTTGGCTCAATGCAGGCGTCATCCAGGGCTGTGGCTTTAGGATTTTAAAATTCTTCACCCCTACTCCCCAGCCTTTCGGACTTTTTATGACTTCTCCACCTAAGGCAGCCGCAATAACCTGATGGCCAAAACAGATTCCAATCAATTTTTTTTTGTTACCATGAAGCTCGACAATAAATTTTTTTAGCTGAGTAATCCAAGGGTCGTTGTCGTAAGCGGCTTTCGCACTACCAGTAATAATCCAGACGTCGCATTCATTAACATCCGCTGGCCACTTCCCGAAGGCGATTTCATAATTATGAATCGGCTTATCTGGAAAAGCTTTTTTTGCAAAGCCCATGATCAAATGCCCGTAGTCCTCCTGGAAGCTACCGGGCGTTGGATCAAAGTGATAAGCGTTCAAAATTCCAATCATTAAAAAGCCTTTGCGAAAGCATTTTCAAAATCTTTTTCTGTTACTGGGATCATATTGTTCCCATGACAAGGATCTAAAATTGCTT
>JANPPO010000287.1:0-3755 GCA_031428555.1 Bdellovibrionales bacterium
GCTTCACCTTTGATGAAATAAAACAGGCCTAAATCACCTAAAGCCAAAGCTAAGAAAAATGCCGAGTAACTAATCGTGATAGTCAAAACGTGAATCGTCAGCCAATAGTTACTTCTCAAAACAGCTTCCAATGGCTGAATCGAATTATCTAAAATAACAGGCGCAGTATCTGCAATAATCATACAGAAGGTCGCGACCATTGCTCCGCCTAGAAGCAGAAAGCGATTCTTCATATAATAGTATAAAAGGAGTGCGAATACGACGGCACCAAGCGCAACCCAAACAACAGTTTCGTACATATTAGTTACGGGCGGATGACCGGTTAAATAACATCGAAGACCAAAACCCAAAACATGCAGCGCGAGCGCAAGATAAAGCGCTCCGAAACCCAATTTTTCGGCCCATTTTTTATTCATGATCCATGCGATAATAAAGAAAATAAGCGACAATCCGTAAACAATTGCTGACCAACCGAAGGGATGCGATTCGTTGAAGAAAACTTCGATTTTCATATCAGTCGTGCTAACTAAATTTCCACTTCCAATAGCCTGTTTAAAGTTTTTTACCGCTTCATCAAAATTTGCATTCAGTTCTTTCGGGTTTCCCTTGCCATCTACTTCAGCTGCAATTTTTGCTACGAAAGCTTTGGTGACTTCCATAAAATTTCCATGATGATTTTCAGGCAATTCAGCAACCGAAATCCAGGTGTCCCCTTGTGGATTTGGCATGACTTTAAGCAGTCTTCCGGCAGCCACTTCGGTAAAAACAAAATACTGATTTTCTAATCTTTGGAGCGCCTGGAAATACGGCGTGAGTTTTTCTTTAGTCTCGCGTTTTTCATTGAGCTCTTGCATAAGGCCAGGAAAAGCTTGGTTAGAAAAAATCGGATCACCTTTAAATCGCTTTTGGTCTTGGCTAAGATTCAAGCGTTTTTTCACGTCTAAATTTTGAATCTGAAAAATTTCTTTTTCCTGCCAAGCTTCGGGCGTCAACATCCAGGTCATGATGACTTCATAAGCTTGGCGACCTTCAAATTTTGTTTTTCCGTAAACGAGTTCGAGCTGCTCTCTGGCAAAACTGTCGAATGGTTTGATTCTTCCACCATCTTGCACTGGAAGTATCTGCATTTCATTAAAGCCAAACGCAGACATACTCACAAAAAGAGAAAGAAATAAGACCACTAGTCTTTTTTGGAAGACCATAAGGAGCTCCTTTTAAAGTAGAAAAGCAAAATAATTCCCAGAGACATAATCAGTGAACCCAAATATTTTAAGAAGCGACCTGGATCATAATTGACTGATAAGATGCTGGCGACAGGTTTACCCATTTGATCATTTTGGAAACTTGCTTGATAAAACGTCAGTCCCTTATATTTCAGAGGCTCGTTCATGGAAATCTCGTGGCTCGCAATATCTGGAACACTGACAAAACTTTTGTATTCCATTGCTTTCGAAATGCCTTTATAAGTCTGCATTTCAAAATCTTTAAGGAGAACTGGAAATTTGAGATCAATTCTTTTTTGGGAATACGCGACTATATAAACAGCGTTTTCAGAAAAAAGCTTAAGAGTATCATTTAATAAAATCCACTGCTCTTTACCTTTGTATCGCATCTTTACGGCAGAAGCAGTTAGATCAGTCGGGCTGTCTCTGAACGCAAGTTCATATGTCTCTTTAGCCTGCGGAAGGACCCGCAAGATTTTGAGCTCAAAGCCCATCCATTTTAGCGGAGCGGTATCGCCTTCGTTCAGAACCCAGGTTTGTGCAGGAATAGGGTTTTCCTTATCATAAGCCGTCACTTGAAGCTTTTGATCTTGGAATTGGAAATTTAACTGATTCCGATTAGAAAATTTATTTTTCAGCTCTCCAAGTGAAACAGTGAGCGGACCCAGTTCCAACTGATCAGTTGTGTGCGGACTTCTTTGATAAAGCCACTCGATCATCTGGGCCTGTTTAATATTTGGATTTTTCAGCTGGAACCTGACGGCCATACCTTCACGTGATGAATCCGCGGGCACAATTTCCCGGCGCGGAATCACAAACGGCGCATAATCAATAAACTGAAACTGATCATTTTCTAAATTATATGAGAGGGGCTTTTTTTCAGTCGGCGGTTTCGAAATAAAATCAACATCCTGCCGATAAAGCCGTGTATAGTTTTGCGCATCAAATGAAGAGTAAATCTGAACCTCGGTATCGCCTATCACAACTTGTTGAGCACTGCTGCCGATCGCAATTCTCATAGTGCCATCAAGACCAAACTGATTCGTCACCCACTGGCCAAGGATTAAGAAAATGATTCCGACGTGAGCTAAGATAAAAGAAGAATGCTTTTTTTGCCAAGGCCAACGATCTACAATCACTGCTGTCAGATTCAGAATAAAAATTCCCATGACAGTCATCATCCACAGAGATTTATAAACTAATTTTTGCGCATGTGCGGTGCCTAAGTCGGCTTCAACAAAAGTTCCGACCGCTGAAACAACACCGATCGCAGAAATTGTGACAACGGCCATTTTTAGCGACGCAAGTTTTTTAACTATGCGACGAAACAAAGATCGCTGAGGTAGTTTGTTATTTAGAGTGTTCAACACCTGAAAATTTAGAATAGCTTCGGATTAAAATCTATGGAAACAGCTAATGACGCTAAAGGTTAGGTATTTCGCTGGTGATCTCGAAAAGCGCTTTTTGAATCTGCGTCTGAACAGCAACGTGAGAATCCTTTAATTTTTTTGTTTTTTCGTCCATATAAAGATCACGGTTCAGCTCGACCTGGATGGTGTGATGATTTTCTAACGGCTTCCCATACTGTTCAGTGAGTCGCCCACCCAGGTAAGGCCAATTGTAGCCAACATGAAAACCGGCATTCTTGTAAGCTTCAATTACCAAGTCTTTAAAAACAGTTGAGCAGCTTTTTCCTAAACTATCGCTCACGACAACATCAGCTCGACGCTGACCAGGATCGCGGTGCTGCTTAGTTCCAACCGAAGGCATGCTATGCGCGTCCAAGTGATAAACGATCTGACTGTGACCTTTTAGACGCGCAGCTAACCCTTGAACCTGTGCATGAAAAGGATCATAGATTTTCTGCACTAATTTTTGATGAACTTCCAGCGACATCGGTTGAGGCATCAATTTTATTTCAGTTGTTGTAATAACCCAGTGGAAGCCTCTTAAGTGTGGGCCGGCTGGAACCACATGTCCCAAAACAGATCCAGCATCAACATCATCCGCCAATCTGTTCAAATCACCGGCATATCGATGCCAATTAGTTTTAACAAAGGGAATTTTTAAATCCAAAAGTGCGGGTTCATAAAGTTGATCAACAAAACGGTCAACATCACACATCAAAACTTCTTCAGGCAAAGTCTTAAGCCACGGAGTTTCTTCTGGAACTTCTTCGCCAGAATGAGGAATCGTGATCATAAAGTTTTTTGCTCTTAAGTTTTCCATGAATATTATCATGACACTCGAGGTACTTAAGGACAAGGATTAACCCTTTGGTTCAAATTGGTTCACTTTGGTTCACAGACAATCTCGTTGACACAAGGGACCCCAATTCCCTGATAATTGAAGAATGAGTGAAATTCCAAAAGCTGCCATTTACACTAAAAACGGTGACTCAGGTCAAACGAGTCTCGTGGACGGAAAACTTGTTCCTAAATTTCATTCGAGAGTTCATGCATATGGTGACGTCGATGAACTTAATTCCGCACTTGGAGTTTTCAAACAGACCCTGCATGGTTCACCAGAGCT
>JANPPO010000288.1:0-4313 GCA_031428555.1 Bdellovibrionales bacterium
TTCATGATTGGAACATCTAATCCAAAGACTGCATCTTTTCCGTTGTTTGGAAGGTCATCAAAGAATTTATATCGAACAACTGGTTTTTTAAAATCGATATATTCTTCAGTCCCCGCTTCAACAACCATGTCGAACATGCGCTGAAACGAGTTTCTAGAAACCTTTGGATTTTTTTTAACAATATCCATGTAGTCTTCAAAGGTACCTGACCAATGAAGCAGGTGAAGATTAGACTTCTCCTGATATTGTTGAATCAAGTTTTTATAATTAATAGAGGCCATAGAACACTCCTTCTTAGAGTTAAGCCATCTGATCCACAACAATCCAAATCGCTGCCATCTTCAGATATTCTATGGGTGGTTTTCTCACCCCATACTTAATATTAGATTATGCCCTAGGGCAGGATGGTTAGAACAATATTCGTCGTAGGTCTGGTTTTTTTTGAGCTGGACGAAAGGCTTAATTATCCTAGCTATAAGTTTAGCTTAGAATACGAATCTGGGACCTTGATTTCGAAGAAATTCGACTTTTCCTCAATGTTTTCAAGGGGTGGAATTTTCCACTGAAGATTGAAGGTCTTAGAATCGGCAACAACCATCATGGCATCTTCTTGGTCTTCCCAAGTGATCATCATTCCCGATGTAGCTTGCGTACATTTTAAAGGCTTCTTGTCTTTCACTTCACAGCTCCAACCGGAACCTCTAAATGCCTGACGATAAAGCATCGCATGAAAAATTAATGGATAAAGAGGAATGCCAAGAGTTTTTTGCAAACTTTGAGGGTTCGCAGCGCCCACATAATACTTTTTTTCTGCATGAACAGCGACTTGAAGTTTATCATTTGTCATCACAGCAGTCGCGATATGAAGACCTAAAATAACTTTTGCATCGATTCGAAGTCTTTGATTTTTCTTAGCTACAACTTCTAAAGTGAGCTGCTGAGTTTTTCCATTAGTTTTGTCAGAATAAAATGCTTGCGAAGAAACGCTTTGAACGGCTTGACCTGGCTGAACCGGTTTTGAAGCGCAACCTTGAATGAGAATAGCAACCGCAAGTATAAGCCCATAAATTGATCTTTTCATGGGACCATGATTGGATAGAAAGAAGAATGTTGTCAAACTTTTAAGAATGCCGCTGTCGAATTAGGGTTCTAGTAAGCGCTTCGCCTATGGCTCAAGATATTGCTTCGCCTACGGCTCAAGCACAGAAGCTGGTAAGCGGCGAGAATCCGATTCCAAAGAAGTAATCTTGCTTTGGATAATTTCAAGCTTATCTTTTTCTGTTTCCGCATCAAACGCACGCTTGTACATTTGACGAGCTTTTTCAATCATCGCTTGCTTCACATATACATCACCTAAGTGTTCCGAAATAATCGCGACTTGAGGAGCAAGTTTGTGTGCAGTCTCTAGATATTTAAGCGCTTCGTTGATCTTGCCTTGTTTGAAAAGAACCCAGCCCAATGTATCTAGCAGATAACCATCTTTTGGCTCGAGTGCTACGGCTTTGCGAGCAAATTCTTCAGCTTCAAAAAGATTTTTTCCTTCTTCTGCGAAAGTATATGCAATGTAGTTTAAAGCTTGGACATGCATAGGCTCTTTTTCAACGACAGTTTTCATCGTCTTAATTACTTTTTCTTTCTCACCTAGAGAGTCATAAATTGTCCCTAAGAAGAATAACACCTGAGTATTCTTTGGAAACTTCTTGTGAGCATTTTCTAAAACAACTGCAGCTTGTGCAGCTTTCTTATTATCATTTAATAGAGAGGCATATAATGAATGGAATGTTGGCTCGTCTGTTTTCTTATCCAGAGCAGATTTGGCTAATCCTTCTGCTGCATCCATACGCTTGGCACCTTTAAGTAAGTATACCGAGTGAACCACAGAATCATTATAGTAATTGCTTTCAGTTGGGATTCGACCATATTCAGAAACTGCTTTATCAACTTGTTTCGTTTGCTCGTAAACTGCTGCTAAATAGAAGCGTGCACGATCTGAATCAGGAACTTCTTTTAAAATTTCCTTTAACTTAGCAGAAGCAGGCTCATACATTTTCTTGTCTACTAAGATCAAAGCCATTTTAAGTTTTGTATTTAAAGGATCATCACCTTGAGCTTCTAAAATTTCCAATTGCTCATAAGCGGAATCATACTCTTCTTTTTCTAAGTACATCTGAGTCAGCACTTCAGCTAGTTTTACCGAAGGACCCTGTCTTTTTTGGTACTCTTCATAAAGCTTAAATGCTTTTTTGTCTTGGTTTAAAGATGTGTAGTAGGAACCCAAAGTTAAAAGAGCTTCAGTAAAGCTTGGCTTAAGTTCAACTGCTTTTTTTAAGTGAAATTCCACTAATCCAGGTGCATTCTTCGCTTTGCTCTCTAAAAATACGCGAGCTAAGTAATAGTGAATTGTTGGCTTTTGCTCTTCATCAACTGTTTTTAGTAGTCTCTCGAAGTGCTTAGTCGCCTTGTCGTATTTTTGAGTTTCAGCGTAAATAGCACCTAAATAGAGTGCTGCTTCAGAATTTTCAGGATTTTGCTTCAACACGACTTCGTAGCACTCTAATGCCTTTGGGTAGAGTCTCATTGAAGAATAAAGACCCGCTAGTAACATTTGCGCAGTTTCGTTTTTTGGATCTTCTTTTACAACTGTTTGAGTAATTTCAAGAGCTTCACTGACCTGCCCCGCACGCAAATACTCCGTCGCGAGTCGTAATTTTACAGAAGAAGATTTGGGATCAAAAATGAGAGTTGTTTTGAAATGCTCAACTGCTTTTTGATGAGAACCGTCTAAAGAAAACGCCTCACCAATCGAGTAATTATAGTCTGCTTGAGTTTGGATGAATAACGGATCAATGCTTTGTCCGTCAGTTAGAAGTTTAGGTGGAGTATAAGCAGCAGGAGCGCGATTTTTATCGTCGTGAGCAGCATCAAAGTAAGTAGATTCAGATGATTTCTCGATGGTCGCGCAAGACGTGAGTAGTAATAATGTTGTCGCTGCTTTTAATATCGTCTTGTATCGAGACATGTATTTCTCCTAAGCCAGTGATGTCTCATCGGCTTCGGAAACGGCTAACTTGATACAAATTTGAGTCAAAAAAACTAATACTAGTTAGAAGTGGATGCCTTAGAAATAGGCGTACTTGGCAGAGGCATTTCTCGACCACCCTCTTCGACGTATTCAATCCGGCCTTTAGGCCCGCCCGATCTCACAACGACGCGAGCAACTCCCGCGTCTGTTTGTAAAACACTATAATGATACGGATGACCGAGATCGTCGGTTCCCATATAACCTTGCGAAGCTTCTTCAGAAGCTGATGCAGGGCTGCGAGGATTTGCTTTTTTGCCTTCTTCATTAACTCTTAGGCTAATGGTCTGGCCTATATTCTTTGCTTTTTGATAAGAGACTAAATGAGTATTTTCGCCAGTCTGCGTCGATTGGGGCGCTAAAAGGGAAAGGCCTAAGGTACCCAAGAAGGATAACACGACTATCGTAGCGCCCGTTCTAAGATACTGATTTTTCAAGTCTTTCATTTATCATCCCCTCTTAAAGTCCTGTTCAAAAGACATTTCGGAAGGTCCTGAACAGAACTTTAGGCCTATGTGACAAAAGATTTTCTTATGTCACTTTATCCTTTAACGCGATGCATTTTTTACCGAACTGTACGTCAACTTGACAACATGTGGCGGGCGAAGCTAACTTGCCGGCAATTACAGGGGGAGCCGATCCTCCTTAAATATTAGAGAATCTCGGGAACCTTACATAATGTGATGTAAGAAAGCCTCAGAAGATTCAGTTCAAGATTGGGAGGCAACTTGATCAACCAAACTGATTCAATGTCCGTAAAGCCAAACTCTAAAGTGAAAATCATCAAACGATATCAAAATCGTAAGCTCTACGATACACAGCAAAGCTGCTATGTAACTCTTGATGATATTGCAAAAATGATTCGTTCAAATGAAGAAGTAATGGTCATCGATAATAAATCAAAAAACGATATCACTGCTGCTACATTGACTCAGATTATTTTCGAATCTGAAAAGAAGGCGTCTCAGTACGCTCCACTTTTCACACTTCGTGAAATCATCCAGAACGGAAACGGAAGCATCTCTAGCTACCTAGCTAAACTTGGTGCATTCCCTCAAGATTACATGACGAAGCAAGCACAAGCTCAGATCGAAAAAGCTTCGACTGACGATGTGAAGCAAAATCTTGAAAACCGCGTAGCAACTGCAGCTACTCGATACAACACAGATTCAACTGCGAAAGCAGCTGCTGAAAAAGCAACTGTACTTCCTGGTTACCAAGCTGAAGAAGAGAC
>JANPPO010000289.1:0-1869 GCA_031428555.1 Bdellovibrionales bacterium
GATGGCTCTGCGGCCTTTCATTTGCTGAATGACGGCTTTTTCTGCAGCGAACGAAATGCTTGTCGCAAGTAAAGAGAGAATTATAAATGCGTAACTCATGGTGGTGCTCCTTAGAATGCGTATTCGATGCCCAAAAGTAATTGGGTATTTTTGTGACTGACTTTTTGTGCAGGATCGGGCCGAGTAGAGGCGCCAGAAAATTCTGCGCTGTAATTTTCGAAAATTAAATTTCCAACGTAGCTCATTCGAACTGTTTTTCGGTATTTAGCCATCAAAGAAAAATCGATCATATTTATTGATGATGAGCTTCCCGATGACTTACTTTCGGAAACGTTCTTTGTGACGTAAAATTTAAATTGAGCGCCTAGATCCCAAGGATTTCCTTCGCCTAAGCCGAACATTCCCTGAAATCCTAAATACATTCCACCGAATTGCATTCTTGTGAAAGCGAGAGTCGGAGCAGATTGATCAGGATCTGAAATCCACTGATGAAGACCGAAAGAGAATTGCATTTTCGGTCCGAAAAAGTCTGGGCCTAGAAGCCAATTGTATCCGCCAGCGATGGTGTACGAGCTTAATGAAGTATTAAGTTGGCTTGGCGAATCTGCATCAATTGGATTTGAAAGAGTCATCGTAGATTGCATAGTTGCAAGTTGAAGATACCAATCTTGGTTAAGCCAAATCTCACCATCAAGTTTAATAGTCGGAGAAACTCTGTTTGTTGCGCTGATCCCGCCAGTAGTTTGCAAATCTGCATTTTGAGTATAATCTCCGATACCGCCTAACAAAGTTAGTTTTCCAAATTGTGGTGGGGGCGTTGGAACCCATTCAGCGGGACTATCGCCGAAACTGGGATCGTTTAATGTTTCTTGGCCAGTGGGATAGACAACTGCGCGGGCTGCTAAGATTTTAGTTTCAACTCTTAAAGCGTTTGGCTCTTTTTCAAAAATGATTTTTCCGAAGCTAAGGTAATCATCTACTTTTGTGATTTTGATCTTACCCATAATTGATTTTTCAGCACCCACGATAAAATAGTGCTTAGGATGCCTTTGAATTTTTAGAATCTGTACCGCATCAACACTTTGGCCGGCCTTTAAGTTCCAGTTTTTCCCTACGTTAATTGTGACATCATTTCCACTGCGACTTAAAATTTCGCCATCAAAGGGTAGTCGGTTATGAACGACTTCGAAAAGTTTTTGATATTCTTTTCTAATATCTTCAAGTGCGTCCGCTTTCGGTGAAATCTTTCCTTCTTGAATAAGGGGATATCCGTTTGCACCCACGTATAAAGTCATTCGAAGACTTAAACCCTGTGGACCACGCAAAATCCTTGAAGTAATTAAAGCTTGGCTTTTTGTTTCAGCCATTACTTTGCTAGCCTCTTCTGGATCTAAATAATCTGTTTTTAAAGATCGGCTAAATGGAATCGGATTCCATTGATGATCCTCTTCAATTCTTTTCAGAAGCCATTCAGTTAAGACTTTAGAGTAAACGCCGCTCACATTGTCGATGACATCTGTAACTGCAATATTTTGAATATTGAGCAACTCATCATCAGCACTTTTGAACTGAACGGAGACTCCGCCTTGGGCGAAGGTGATTGAAGAAGCTAGAGCAAGAATAAATTGGAAAGTCAGAAGTCGTAACACCACGATATAATTGTCTTTTCTTTTGCTCAAAGCGTAAAGAAACCTTATGGCGAATTCACCTTTAGTCTAGTCCAATAGAATATTACTCGTCGGCTTTCTTCCAGAAGACTAACATAAAGTCATGAAGTTCAGATTTGTGATCGTAGATGATACGGCTTTCATTCGAGAGATAATTAAAAACATCGGGGAAAGTCTAGGCGGCGTATGTGTCGGCGAAGGC
>JANPPO010000290.1:0-2574 GCA_031428555.1 Bdellovibrionales bacterium
CATACCCGGCGCCAACTTCTTAACAAGGCCTGCGCGGATTAAAAGCTTGTGACTTGGAATTTCAGCGTCACTTGGAGCTTCTTTTAACGTGTAGACATGCGATTGAGACCATTTCATCCGTTTACCTCGATACCGTAAGCTTTAATTTTTCTATGGAGATAACTTCTTTCAAGACCGATTACTTCAGCCGTGCGAGAAATGTTGCCATTATTTTCTTGGATTTTTTTAATAAGATATTCTTTTTCAAAAACAGCGCGCGCCTCGCGGAAAGTTTTCATTTCCGCATAGTTAGCAGAACCACTTCCTTCGCCTTGAACAAGACCTGCGAATCGCAAGTCATGCACATCAACGAAATCGCCGTCAGTCAAAATGTAAACGCGTTCGATAAAATTTCGGAGCTCGCGAATATTTCCGGGCCAGCCGTAGCCTTTCATCAACGCCACTGCCGCATCTGAAAATGACTTACTTGGTTCCCCAGTGTCACGAGATACGATGTCGGTGAAATGCGTAATAAGACTTGTTAAATCTTCAATGCGCTCGCGAAGTGGATCTAAGTGAATGCTGAAAGTATTGAGTCTTTCGTATAAATCCTGGCGCAATTTTCCTGTCTGGATCGATTGTTCGAGATTTGCAGTTGAAGAAACAAGAACACGAACATCAGACTTAACAACTTCATTTCCACCGAATCGGATGAAAGTTCTTTCTTGAAGATAGCGAAGTAATTTCGCCTGAAGATGAGACGGCAAAGAAGTAAATTCTTTTAGGTAAAGAGTTCCGCCTTCAACGAGTTCTAATTTTCCTTTGCGGGTTTTTTCGACTCCTGGCATGGCCCCTTTTTCAATACCGAAGATTTCTGCTTCCATTAAATCTTCTGGAATTGATTCGCAGTTTACTTCAGTAAAGGTTCGGCTGGCACGTGGACTCATGTAGTGAATGTTCTGTGCAGCCAATGCTTTTCCAGTTCCATCTTCACCGATAAGTAAAACCCAGCTCTGTGTCGGCGCTAGTTTCGCGATCAACTGCTTCGTTTGGATAATTCTTTGGGAATCTCCACGAATTGCAATGTTACTTCGGAGTTTATTTAAGAGCGCAGATTTTTCTGCCTGAGCTTGTCTGAAATTAAGTGCATTTTGAATTGTGATTATCACCTTATCAATTGATAAAGGCTTCTCGATAAAATCATAGGCGCCAAGTTTTGTTGCTTTAACTGCGGTCTCGATTGTTCCGTGACCCGAGATCATCACAAATTCTGTTTGTGGAAATTGATTTCGAGCTTCTTTTAAAATCTCGATACCATCTTTATGTCCAGGCATCCAGATATCTAAAAATACGATATCAGGCTGGAAAGTTTTAATAAGTGCTAAGCCTTCTTCGCCATTTTGAGCTGTCTTTACTTCGTAGCCTTCATCATCAAGACTAGCAGAGAGAATTTCACGAATTGCGGACTCATCATCCACGATCAGTATTTTGTTCATTTTTAGGCCTCCATCCTTCTACTGGCAGAACAGGAAGTTCGATAATCATCCGAGTTCCTTGTGGTTCGTTAGACATGGCACGAATGTAACCGTTGTGATCTTCTATCACTCTTCTTACAATCGAAAGCCCAAGTCCCGTACCACCATCTTTCGTGCTGTAGTAAGGTTCAAAAATTCTTTGTCTGTCCTGAGACGGAATACCGATTCCGTTATCAGCCACAGTTAATCTTAAAGTCTTTAGTTGAGTATCATATTCGCTTTTTACCTGAATGATAGGTTCAGTCGCCTTTGAACAGGCTGCGACAGCGTTATCGACAAGGTTTGTCAAAACCCGTTTGATTTGATCGGGGTCAAATCTAAATACGGGAGTTTCAGGGTCGTAGACTGTTTGAAACTGAACATGACCATGGGCATTTGAAAAGAGCCCTACGATTTCGTCGGCAACCTCGTTAATATAACCAGGAGACATTTTGGCCTGCGGTAATCTTGCGAACTGACTGAACTCGTTCACGAGATTTTTCATATCATCCACTTGCTTCACAATAATCTGAATACTGTCTTTGAAAGCCGGATCTGAAATCTGACTTGAGAACTTCCGGTGAAGTCTTTCAGCCGCTAATTTAATTGGCGTCAGCGGATTTTTAATTTCGTGCGCAATCCGTCTTGCGACTTCTGTCCAAGCTGCAGACCTTTGAGCGGATACGATTGGCGATAAATCATCAAAAACCAAAACTTTCCCGATTTCTTCCCCAGCTTCGTCTTTTAGGATCGAAAGATTAAGCGAAAGTGGAAGTGATTCACCGCCAATATTTACCGTCAGTTCTTTACGGATGAACTCGAGCTTGTACTCTTGCATATTTTTTAAAAGCTCGGCAAAAAGTCTGAAATATTCCGTGGTAAGTAATTCACGAACTGGGCGACCAATATAAGTCTCTGCTTTAATTTTCAAAAGATCAGCAGCGTGTTGGTTCACCGTCGTAATGATTCCAGCTTTATCAACTGAGATAACTCCCGTTGAAATGTGGCCTAAAACAACTTCGATATATTTTGAGCTTTCTTGAAGCTGAGTTGTCGTCTTATCCAGATTTTGCGTCATCTG
>JANPPO010000291.1:0-15859 GCA_031428555.1 Bdellovibrionales bacterium
TTGGCAAGATCATTTCTGCAATCATTATATTTTTTTGCACAATCGTTGCCAGTTAATGCGTGTGCAGAAATCAACGTTCCCATTACAAGGGAGACAGTTAAAAAAGATTTTAAAATTATCATGGTTTCTCCTAAAAAATTAATTTGAAATAATCTCGTTATGACTATTATGAATTAACTTTGTTTCTTCAGAGTTTCTAGAGTTTTGAACTTTTCCCAATCAGAATCTGTTCGGGAGTGTTCGCTGAGGTCTTGTTGATAACTCTATTTTAAAAAACCCGCCTCGACTCGACTTAAATTCTGAGAAATTTCTTCCGATCGTAAGAAGATGCGATCAAAAAGACTACTAACATTTTTTGTAGTGTTCATAATTTCAATCGTAGCTTTGGCTCATGAAGATTCACAAAGTCATAGCGAAAGCGGGTTCGATGAAATGGGAATCGTCACCGATGTGACTCAGTTTGCATGTAGAAGAGCGAACGCTACACAGTTAGCTGAAGTGAATTTGGGTAATGCAAAAGCCACTCGTTTTTTTCAATACTGTTCTGCTTCGACAAATGGTTCTCCGTGGTGCCAGGAAGTTATGCGTCCGAATCCATCAAGTGTTTCAACATTTGCATGTACTTACGGAAACAGCCAAGTACATCAACTTATTAATCCTGATGAAAATACTTGGCCTCATGCAGTTCAAGGCGTTCTTTTAATTAAATCCCTTGAAGCAATCGGAATTAAAGTTTGCCAGATTTACAATTGGTGGCGACCTGAACCCTACAACGCGAATGTTGGTGGCGCAGCGGGAAGACATCCCTTCGGCACTTCAATCGATGTGAAGTTTTGCTCTAAAGCAGATATGGAAAAAGGCTTCGCACAACTTTGCAAATGGAGAGCTCAAGGCAGGCTTAGAGCTTTAGGTTATTATGGAACTTACTCACTTCATTTCGGCGTGGGCGATCGCACAGCAAATACGTGGGGCAAATCCTGCTCCCGCAGCCTTGCGCGAAACTAATGACAAGATCTTCGTAAACAAAAAAGGCTAAGAGATTAAACTCTTAGCCCTTTCTAAAAACTTAATTTAAAAAATTAAATTAGTTCATTCTGCTTTCATCAAGTGCAACAATCATTCTGTTAATACCTAAGTTGAAGCCGAAGCCCTTAACAAGTTGTAATGACAAGTTAAGAGTTACTGATGGAAGTTCTGCGTGAACTGCAGTCATCGCGCCGACTCCGCCGATAAATGCAACGCTACCTTGTAATACAGCGTAATTGCCTAAAATCGCTTCAGGGTATGTATTAAGTAATGAAATGTTCGCAGCGATACCTTTCATTTCCATTTTGCTTAAAGAGATATTTGCAGAGATTGGGCTTGCATGCATTGTAACTGTAATTGGAAGACTGACTCTTTCATTCGATGCGCTGATGCAATTTAAGTTTCCTTTTGCGTTGTAGCGATAGTAGCCAAGGATCAGTTTTACTCCAGTTGCCTGGCCGCTGAAGCCCATAGAACAAGCCCATCCTGTCGGAGAAATTCGAGATTGTGCCTGTGCTAATACGCCAGAACAGATAAGAGTGATCGCGATAAGTAAGCTTTTCATATGTATACCTCCCGGTATGTTGATTAATTATTTCCGCCTGAGTGCGGCCAATGAGAGGTTTAATAAGTTAATCCAAAATCAGAGTCTATAGCGGAACTTCTAATCCTGTCCCGGCTATAATAATTCGGGACACTATGTCCCGAATGCTTGCACTTCTTTCAAATCGCTGTTATTTGTCACGAATGAATATCGATATGAAGACGGTGCTGCTACGGGAGCTCGCAAAAAGACAAACTCGTAACTCTGCTTATTCATTAAGAGCATTCGCCCGTGATTTGGGCGTTGGGCCGACAACAATATCTGATGTACTTGCTGATAAAAGAAATTTTTCTAAAAAGAATTTACAGAAAGTTATGACGACACTCATGTTGTCACCTCTTGAAAAAAATATTATTTTAACCACTCATGAAAGGCATTCCAGAAGACCGGTACAGGTCGATGAAAGAGTTTTGTTAAATGAAGACACTTTTCATTTAATCGCGGACTGGCATTATTTAGCTATTCTGAATTTGGCGAAGCTTCCAGGAAATAAAGCGGCACTACCCTCTTGGATCTCGAAGAGATTGGGAATCACGCTTGATCAGGGAAACGTGGCGCTTTCACGATTAACACGGCTGGGTTTGGTAAAGAAAAATAAAACCCAATTGGTTAGAACTTCAAAGCCACTCACAACTTCAAATGATATTCCGTCCGAAGCCATAAGAAAACATCATAATCAAAATCTAATTCTTGCGGAAAAATCGCTTCATCATGATCCTATTGCAGTTCGCGAATTTGGATCAGTGACGATGACCGTCAATCTTGAAAAATTGCCACAGGCAAAAGAGATTCTACTTAAGACTCGAAAAAGAATCGCTGCCCTGCTAGAAGAGGGCAAGGTCACTGAAGTTTACACGCTTTCTTTTCAACTTTTTCCGCTCACTCGAGCTTCACGATTAGGGGATTAAAGATGCTGAAATTATCGAACTTACTTGCTTGTATTTTACTTCTGATAACTTCCAGCGCCTCGGCACGCGGCGGTGACCTGGTAAATAACGGTGGCGGCTTAGCAGAAAAGAATGTTTTCTATGCTTATACCAAACTTGATACTTATATTAAGGCCTGTTTAGAATCACCCGTTTGTAAAGTCAGCGACTCTCAAAAACTTATCTTAACTAAAATCTTAGAATCTCTTCCAAAAGAACTCGCGACTCCTTCGCAGTTGATTTTTGCCTCAGAGAAAAAAGCTCCGGGAACTTTTATCTTAGATGGAAATGTTCGAATTGCTAAAACTGGAAACTTAGTTGGCAGTCCTATTTTTTTAAATGTCGATTTGCTTTATACAAAAGACCAAAGTGGCATGACTGAAGCAGCCACAATTCCCGAAGCAGTCGCCATTCTAATTCATGAATTAGGTCATCATCACGGTGGCTATAGCCACGAAGAGCTTGATCTACTCGGCGTAAACGTTTCTTTATTTTTGCAACGAAAACTTATTGTAACACCCATGATCCCCTGGGAGTCTGATATTTCAGCTTCGGTATTTAATCCCAAAAGTATAACGGCTTTTCCAGAGGTTCTTCTTTACGTCGGAAATGATATAATCGACTTAAGCCCTCTCTACAAAAAAACGGTTCAGTGCGATGTTTTAAGAATTCCGATACCAATTTTGCCAATTGAGGACATCTCGCTTATACAATCAGCGCCCTTAGCATCTACCCTCTATAATTTGCATTGGAATAAAATTAAGGAAAAAAACGATTCACTTGAGCTTGAGATTCTAGGCAACGTATCTAATATGTGCTTGCTTAAATCTATGAATAAAATAAGAAACAACGACTTCAAACTTTCAATCAAAGTGACAGTTAGAAAAGTGAATGATGTTTGGGTTTATGATCCTCAAACTTTGATCTTGGATCAGTTTTCGAGTCCTTGGTACAAACTCATTAAATTTTAAGAGCAGCTAATCTCCTGCGACTTTTAGTGCACTATGTTGATCAACAAAATTTGTTTATATAAATGATCGAAGTTTATGCAGATTTGCTTACTTCTCAAACACTATCTCAGTGAAACTAAAAATCTTTTGACGGTTAAATAAGGCTGGATGCACAGTTAAAGCATTACAACTACAGGAGATTCATCAACATGAAATCAACCATTATCGCATTATCATTAGCATTTTCAATCGCGCAAGCGGCTCCGACTGATTCGCAAACAAATGTCACTTCAGGAGAACTCACTCGTGAAGCGGACACTTCAGTTCTACCAACAGGTTTCGTCCCTTATCTAGGTGTGAACGCTGGATATACGGATCAACAACATTCAACAATTGAAAGTGAAGGCATGCCTTCTTCTGTGAAAGCAATAGGTTCTTACTACATGAATAGCGCACCCATGGTTTTTGATGCGGGTCTTGGTATGATGAATCAGCAATTTTCTCGTTCGGCGGCGGATGATCGCGCAATCAATGCGGGAGTTGCAGAATTAGCTGCTCGCTACTTACTAGAAAATCGTTGGCAAGCTGGTGTGATCGCAAATCAATATTTTGATAAGGGCGAAAACTACGGCGCGAATCAAGCCGATGCTCAATTTGCGGGTGTACAAGCGTTAAAAGAATTCGCGCTTCAAAAAGGCGTGATGGCTCGTGTGGGTGGTCGTTTGATGACTGACCTGAACGTAGACAAAAGAACTGTGAACATGGCGATGGTTGATTTCCAAATGGGTTGGAATTCAAAAGCTGATCGCGCAACTGGAGTTCGCACTGCCGCTTCCGCACCCATTGAAGAATCTGAAGTTACAGAATCAGACGTGTTATCTGATACTGCGACAAACTTTGAAGTTAACAGCTCTGATGTACCTGCAGAACGCGAAGCTCAATTGAAAAAGCTAAGTGAAGCGCTAGCTCAAAATCCTGGTTTAGTTAAAGAAGTTCAAGTTTTCGGTCATGCTGATTCAACTGGCACAGAACAAATCAATGAACCACTTTCTGAACGAAGAGCGGACGTTGTTGCGCAAATTTTGAAAGAAAACAAAATGGGCCAAACTCGAATCGAGACAAAAGGCTTTTCAGACAAGCAACCGATCAGCGATGATTTAAATAAGAATCGCCGCGCAGAAATCAAATTTATCGGCGTAACTGATGAAGATAAATTACAAGAGATCTTAAAATCTATTTGGTAATTTCTTAAGGTTTAAAGAATTACATAAAGAGCCTGGTTGAAACTTTTCGCCAGGCTTTTTTATTTGCCTTTGCGATCCCAAAGATGTCTTCTTTTTGGAGGAGTACCGTCTTCGTAAGTCTTAAGAATAAGGTCCGTTGGAACTTTAACATCTTCAGTTGTTTTTCGAATCAAAATGGTTTCGAAACTACTTCTATTTTCAAACTTGCTGGTAGCAGGATGAGTTAATGAAGTAACTTCAAGCCCAGGAATACTTTCCAACCATCTGAGCAAACTTGAACCAGCTTCATGAGTCGCAATCACCGAATTTTTAGTTCGGGTCAGATGGAAAAATATTTTTCCATCTTTAGCTAAAAGATCAACGAGCACTTGAAGAACCTCAGCAAATTCTTTTGTGTAAGATAGTGAGCCATAAAGATCCGTGATGAGATTAACTTTTCCCATAAGATGATTGAGCCGTCCACTCTTAGCCATGTTTTCAATGAGTTCGCCGTCTAAATAAGAAAATCGATTACCCAGCTCAGAGGGATGAATGAAATTGTCGGGTCTTTGATAGCCTATGCCGATGCCCTGGCCAATGTTGGGATATGAGTTAAGCCCTTCGACAAGAGCGCGGGCTTGACCAGTTCCTGAATCAAGCCAGATGGATCCGCTTGGCAAATCCAGTAAAGTATTTCGAAAGCTACTGCCAGTTGGAGTGAACCTTTCGACGTAATGACTTAATCCGCGTGATGTATTGAAAGAATTTAAAACCAGTCGAGCTGTAGCTGCATCGACTTCTAAGTGGTCTGAACATAAATTAGCAGGAAACCCAATAGAGCTAACACCTGTTAACAGAATAAACAGCAACACGGATTGGATGAGTTTGAATTGTCTTGTAATCACTTATTTTCCTCTCTGATTCATTACTTCAATTTATATTCCGAAAAAGTGTCTCAATTTGATAATAGAGCAATACTTCAAGGATCCCATTTCGGTGGGATTTATGACCCAATATTTCTGCCATTTGATTTGAACTCGCATTTAAATTGAATGTAGCAGGCATAGCCTTTGCTCTTCTCTATACCGTTATTCAACATAAGGGGGCTGTTCATGAAAAATGGTTTAAAAGACGGAACTGATAACTTACACATCATTGGCGATATTATCGAGCAAGTAAAAGTCGGAATGCTTACAACCATAGGTGAAAATGGTGTGCTAAGCAGTAGACCTATGTGGGTTCAAGAAGTTGATTCACACGGACAAGTTTGGTTTTTTACTTCAAAAGCTTCATTTTTGGTTGATCAAGTTCGAGGCAATCCAAAAGTTCAACTCACGTTTGCAGACTCTAGTAAAAATAAATTCTTAACGGCAAATGCTGTTGCAACAGAAGTTAACGACAAAGAAAAAATGAAGGAACTGTGGGATCCGACTTTGCGAGCCTGGTTTAAAGAAGGTCTAGAAACTCCTGATATCGTTCTTTTAAAAGTGAGTTTAGAAGAGGCGGAATTCTGGGATTCACCAAATTCAGCCGTTGTAAGAATCGTCGGCTTAGTAAAAGGAATTATGTCTGATCAAGTTTACGAACCAGGGCAACACGAACGAGTTAGCTTCCCCCATTAATAGCCATACCAAAAGGATGTGAATATGGATCAAGATTATGTTTCATGGGAAAAGAGACTCATTCTTGAAGGAATAATAATTCCTAAAGAAAAGAAGCCTTCCAAGAAGCTCGAGGCAAAGGTTGATAAAAATATTGAGTCAGATAATACGGTGGAAGATTCTCCCGCTCCGGGCGAAGAATCCGCGCCTTAAATCCAACTACCGCTGGTAGTATAATTTGCAATATTATAAGTAGAGTTAGCTTTTAGCTGACTCTACTTATTCACATTAAATTTGCGATCGAGGCTAGCCGAAAGCTCGCTTCGATTTAAAACTGTTAAGAAATCGAGGCAGTCGAAATCCCTATCAAATGCAGGTTTTGCTAAAATCTTAGAGCCTAATTTAAGATAAGACTTTAAAAGTGATGGAATCATTTCGGCAGCTTCTTCTTGATGCCCCGTTGATAATGGATTTTTAAAGTAGTGCATCCATACATCAAAATCATCGAAGCTAAAGTTTTTCCTAGGATCGCAACCTTTTTCAACGACTGAACCCTGCGCTTGTAAATATCGATATACGAGCGCTGCGTTTCGAGTATCATTTATTTTTAAGCTCGAGCAGCCAAAAAGAGTTTGGGCCCCCGTCAGTTTCATATACTCAGCGATCCCTCTCCAGAGTAAAGCAATGACAGCGCCCCGTCTGTGATCTTTCTGTATGCACGCTCGGCCTAATTCCAAATAAGGACCTTTAAATTGCAACAATCCTGAAAGGTCAAATTCCAGTGCTGAGTACGAGTTAGTTGGATTATTCGTGCAGTTGACTCTGTAAGTTCCAATTACTTTGTTAGTTTCAGTGTGAATAATAAGTAGATGATCAAATATGCTGTCGTACTTATCGAAATCCATTTTTGTTTTTGTAAGTCCGCGGAATTCTAAATTGAATACTTCATTACGTAATTTAAAACTTTCAATAAGCTCTGAATGATTTTCGGCTGTTTTGAGAACGTAAGGTCCCATTTGTAACTTCAAATGAGTTTTCGTCTGGAATTTAAAAACACCATTCCGGCGCAACTGGAACTGTTCCTTGATTAGATTCAAGCTGGATAGCATGCTCACTCCTTTGTTGGGGGATAAATCTTTTTAAAAATGAAAATCCTAAATTATAAGTACGATTTACTTCTTCAACGGTTCCAATAAGCGGATTGATTTCTACGATGTCTAAAGAGGTGTATTTCGTTTCTGCAGTAAGATAGTCTGCCAACTGAAGTAACTCGTGAGCCTCTAGTCCTGCGGGTACAGGCACCCCAGTTGAAGGCGCTACAGTTGGATCTAAACTGTCAATATCAAAACTAATATGAACTTGTTCAGACTTAATAAGCTTTCGAATCTGAGAAATAACTTCTTTCATGCCAAATTCTTTTATGAAATTGCAATCAAACGTTGGAATTCCCAGATGATTAATAGCTTCGGTTTCGAATGGATCTAGGCTTCTTAGACCAACATAAATTAATTGATCAGGGCGCAAACGATAAGAAAGTTCCTTCGGAGCCATATAACTATTTAATCCCAATAAAAATGAAACTGGCATTCCATGAAAACTCCCTGTTGGCGAAGTATCAGGTCGGTTCAAATCAGCGTGAGCATCGATCCAAATAACTTTTCCGTTTGGGTACAGACTTAAAAATGCAGATATAGTGGCCCAACCGATACTGTGGTCACCACCCCAATTAAGCGTAAATTGGTGAGTTGCCATTGCTGTTCGAATAGTCTGGGCAGCATGTACATAACCACTTAGATCAAACTGGTCTAGGTCGGAGTAGCTAAAAATCTTTTCATATTTTTGGTCTGAACCAATATCACCATAATCAGAAAACTTTGTTTCTGAATTAAGAAAGTTTCTTGCTCTATGAGACGACAAAGAAAGACCCTTATTCACTTGTCCGCACTCTAAGCCGATTCCAACAAACGCCATGTTCTTCTTCATACTCTAATTAGATGGAATTTTAAAAAATCTGTCCCGTCATGATTGGGTCAGGTGATTTTCAAGATTCCTAATAATTCCCTAACTTAACGCTAACTTTATATTTGGACCTAATAAGACGAAGCTTAAGGTATGAAGAAATGCGTACTGAAAAAGTCAGAGCACTGGAACAATACGGAATGAATTTAATCTTCGGATATGAAATTACAAAAAATTCTTTTGAAGAGATTCAAAAGTGCATTGGTGAACAACGCTTAGATTTTTACTACTACCAGGCTTAATTAGCTGAACTTAAAAAAATTACCAGACTTTGATAACTTCATACTCTTTTTCTAAGCGGCCGGTATCAACAACAGCGACACTACCAGCTTTTAAGCCAATTAGCGCTTCACCAAGCGGACTTTGCCCCGAGACAACCTGCACAGAGCGATTATCCTGCTTCAAGGTCATTCCACCACCTACAGGCATCAGGAACACATAAGTCGTTTTATCATCTGACTCGAGCTGAACAACTGCCGTTGGCGCGATCGGATCATTTTCAGTGAAGCCTTTTAATGATATTTGTTTACAGATCAGGAGGGCCTCTTCGATTTCGCCAACGCGTTTAGATTGAGCGCCCGCCAAATAAGAAGCTTCCAAACCCCGAGTGTCGTATTCGTTTTCAGGCTTACTTTCTTCGTGAGTAGCCGCTTCATACGTTGCCTGAGTGGCCTCAATTAATAATTGGCGATCGTGTTCGAGCTGTTCTTGAATGCTTTCCAGCAGCTTTCGTTTATCCATGCGTTGACGTCCTTCCGCGGCTAATCTAAATCTAAATTAGCTTAATATGGAATTTGGAAAAGTACACGATGTCTCTCAACTAGATGTAACAAATTGGCAACTTCCTGCAGAAGATTTACTTGTTCCGCCCTTTTTAAAGGCGATTGAGCCCTCAAAATCTCAACTTTTAATCGGTGCTCCGGCTTGGAGCCACAAAGAGTGGGTGGGAAAGATCTATCCGCCGAAAACTAAGGCATCCGATTATCTATTTCATTACTCGCGTTACTTTAATACGATCGAGCTTAATACGACTCATTACCGGATTCCAACTCCTGAACAAACTAGAAAATGGACCGAAAAAGTTCCTGAAAACTTTATTTTTTGTCCGAAAGTTTATCAAGGCATCTCACATGACTTAACAGGTCTAACTGACAAACTCCTGCTTCAAAACTGGTTCGAATTTTTAAATGACTTAGGAAAACATTGCGGCCCAAGTTTTTTGCAATTACCACCGCACTTTGACTACTGCAAAAAAGCAGTGCTGTTTAAATTTTTGCAATCATGGCCAGACGAATTGAAATTAGCATTAGAATTTCGACATATAAGTTGGTTTCAAAATGGAGTCATCATCCCGGCATTAACTCAGTATTTACAGTCTCGAAAAATTGGCTTAGTTGTAACAGATGTCGCTGGTCGCCGAGATGTACTACACTCATCTGTCAGTGCGCCTTTTGTTTTGGTTCGATTTATTGGCAATGAACTTCACCCGTCAGACTTTATTCGCGCTGCAAATTGGAATGATCGCCTTGAAACCTTATCCCAGCAAGGATTGCAAGAGATCTTCTTTTTTGTTCATCAGCCAGATGATATCTTGATTCCAGAGATGACCGAACGACTGAAATCACTCAGTTTTTTCTCGTTGCATAGCTAAAATGACCAAAACTAAGGCCTAGATCTAGTTAATTTCATCTCAAGATGAACCGATATCACTGCATGATGTTTCAAATAACCATGCCCATCTATTTAATCGCTGCTTTAATTTTCGTGAGCGCATGTACGCCGCAAAATAAAAAGCTATCTGAAAACCCTTCTGCTCCGGAAGTTGTTAAGGAAGTGCCTTCGCCAGGTCCGACAACTCCGCCGACAGAAACGCCGCCTACTGTGCCGCCTGTGGTACCCGATCTTGATCCAGAATTAAAACTTTGTAGTAAGCTGGATTTAGAAGGCGTTGTTTGGCCGAAAGAGCTAACAGTAGCTGAGTGGAGCTACTATGCGCTTAGTCTCAATATTACTGGAAGTTTTGAGGGCCGCGTAGGCTGGAAAAATATCTCAGGAAATTTTGATGGGCAAGGATTGTCATTAGGTTTAATGCAACAGAATCTGGGACAAGGAACTTTGCAGCCTTGGTTAATCGAAATGTACAATCAAGAAAACTCAACAATGCTGACTAACTTTAATACTGCAGATTACAAAAATCTTCGCTCGATGCTTGAGATTTGGAAAAAAGGTGCGATCACTGCTCCGAGTATTGCGGCACTTGAATCTGAAGAGCTGTTTCCTAGTCATGGGTCAATTAATAAACTGGATATTGATTATGAGGAATCCCAGTTTGTTGAAGCCTTCGCTGATAGTTCAACTTCAGTTTCTTGGGCAAAAAGAAATATCTTGGATTCGAGTGGGAATGTAACTGCCCGTTGGAAGAAATCTTTTCAGGATATGGCAGGCAGCCCTGGCTATAGAAGTTTTCAATTAAGCGCATCGACTACAATATTTTTTAAAGCCAAACAGTATTTTGAGTTTTTTAAGTTTCGCGAATTAAGATCCCTATTATTTCTATTTGATATTGTTGTGCAAAACGGAAGTATCAAACAAGAGCACTTAGCAAAGTACAATAGCTGGCTCAAGAATAATCCAACTGCTTCAGAGCAGGCTAAAACTCTTGCTTTGCTTGAAGCACGCTTAACGACTGTTAGACCGCAATATGTACAAGATGTTCGCTCTAGAAAATCAACTATCATTAATGGAACTGGAACAGTTCATCAAACAAAGCGTGATCTTCCGAAAGAGTACTGCTTTGATCCACGCGTTATGATACAATAGTTTTGCTCAATTCCCCCTTTTTTGCTGGAGTCTTAAGTTAAAGCTTAGGGCTTATAAAAACCAGGGGGATTCATGCAAATACTTCTTTTACTCACACTCCTTTCCAGCGCAGTTGCAAGCCAAGCTTGCTTAAATTTAACTGGAAAGCTAGCCGGAAACTGCCTTTATAAAAGTCCTTCTTTTGGCGACCTCAACGGTTCAATTGAATTTAATATTCAGCAACCTACTTGCAATCAAATCACGATTGATGGAAGTGCTCTTGCCATTCCAGGAAGTTATGAAAATAAGGCAGCAGTCGGCAGCACCGTTGATCATATCAAGCTTGTGATGTCCTGGCAGGATTCCAATCAGGACATTCTTGATTTTAAGTATATAAGAACAATTGATGAAAACGGTGTCCGCACTGACGATATAAATTTAAATGGATTTTTTAAAAAGAATGGCAATAAGTATATTTTAGAGCAAAAAGGTGTAGTTGATTCTGATCCGGTTGAAATTTATTGCGAACTTTATAAGTAAGCTTAAGCCGTTCGCTTATTTTGCGATTCTGCTAACATTGGAATTTTTAATTCAAAACAGCTTGCTGCAACTTTACGATTTAAAGTCAGACTACCTTTGTGATCTGATGCTATCGAATGTGAAATGCTTAAGCCCAGTCCCGTTCCTTTTCCTACCGGCTTTGTAGTGAAAAATGGGTTCATAATTTTATTCTCAATTTCTTCAGATACTCCGGCTCCGTTATCCCAAATTCTGATCACTCCAAATTCACCTTCTTGAAGCGCCTCGATATAAATCATTGGTGCACTGAGACCCTCAACAGCGTCTTTGGCATTATTCAAAAGATTCATTAAAATTTGTGACAACTGCGCATATCGACCTTCAACCAAAATTGCTTCGCTTTGCACTTTACACTCGATTTGCACCCCGCGATATAGGAATTGCTGACGACATAACTCAAGAGTTTCATCTATAAGATTATTAACTGAAATCTCTGTGAATGGATCTTGGCTGGCGTCTCTGGAGATAGAGCGAAGACCTTTGATGATTTTTGCAATTCTCATCGAGTAATTGATAATTTTATCGCAATACTCATTAAGCTTAATCTTTTCAATAGCTCCGTCCTTTTCAACCCGGTCCTTCATAAGTTCGGCGATGCCTACAAGAACGTTCAACGGGTTATTAATTTCGTGAGCAATTCCGCTTGCGGTTTCACCCAAGGTTGCGAGCCTCGATCCTTCTTCTTGTCGAATTCTGCTAACCTGTAGCTCGCCTTCTAATTTCTTTCTCTCGGAAAAATCCCGCATGATTGCGATAAGAACTTTTTGGCCATTTTGAAAATTAAATGGGATTCTTTTTGAAAGAACGGTCCAGCTTTTACCTTGTAGGTTCGAAACTTCTTCTTCGACTTCGAGTGAAACGCCAGTTCTCAATACATCTCGATCGCTTTTCTTAAATTTATCAGCAACTTTCTGCGGGAAGAGTTCAATGTCACTAAAGCCTAAGTAGTTCATTGATTTTCGGCCAAGCATTTCAGTAAAAGATTCATTACCGTAGATAAATTTCTCATGATCATCTTTTACATAAATAGCATCTGGAATAGCGTTCATGATTCCTTCAACAAACTCTCTTTGGCGTATCATTTCGTTTTCAGCCTCTCGCTGTCCAGTTACATCTTGTGCAGTAAATGTTGCCCCAACAATTTCTTTGCTTTCAATTCTAATCGGAAAAATGTGATATTTCAAAAATTTGAAAGATTCTTCCTTGGGTATCGACATTCGAATTTCTCCGCCAGAAGATACACCCGTTTGAATAACTTTTCGAACTTCGAGCTCGAAATGCAGTTTTGAAGTTAAAGAGATATCTGCATCGCTAAAAGCTAAACTATTTTTCCATCCGAATGTTGTGGCCGTTTTATTGGCCACAATCACTTGCAAACTTTGGTCAACGATAACAAAAAGATCCGGAGAGTTTTGCACAACCGTTTTATAAATTTGAAGATGATCATTTTCAACTTGTTGGATTTGTGTCTGGTCAGTCAATGCGCGAACCTTGGCGTAGAAAAGCCAGTATTTGAACATAACCCAGACTAGGCCGCCGGCTAAACCTATCAATATATAAAAGAAAATTGAGTTCACACCCTCTTTACGACAGAACCGGGCCTCAACTTTAGTCCTAAATCCCTAAAGCAACGTAAAATTAATCCGATAACTATAATGATTAACTCGCAAAGGAGTATCAAAATGAGTCAATACGATTATGCTGGCCTTTATCAATTCCTGCTTCACACGCCTGAACAAGGTTTAAGAAAAATGCTAGTGGATCCAAAATCTTTCACTGATGTTCATTTCAACCTGATGTTAAAAGTCGTCAGAAATTGCAGTGAGCCTGATTTTTGTGTACACGCTGAGAAATCAGATTTCCCCAAAATTAAAATGGGACCAAGTGAACAAAAAATAAAGGAAAAGTTTTGGGCGGATCTTACAGCACTCTGCTCGGGCCGTGGACTATTAGGACCAGCGCAAAAAGCTGCTGCCTAATGAAATTCGGTTATCTGGCTTTCGAAGGCTTTGAAAACGAGCTCGTAAGCGAGATAAAATATCGAAATGTGAAAGAGGTGATCCGAAAAGATCGCCTCTTTTTATTAGCTGAAGACCTTGAACTTGTTTGGGCTCAGCTTAAGCTTTCCAAACTTGAAAAAGTTCAAATCGAGTCGATAAATGATGCGGTAAAGAAATTAAAATCCGAAAAAAAGATTTGGGCTGCCTATTCATTTCAATTGCACAGACGAACAGAACTGATCCAAGAAAAAATTTATCATGGAAAACAGAAAAGAATAAAATTCTTAAGCTCTGTTCCAAAAGACAATTTCGGATTCTGGTGTCTACTTGACGATAAAACAATTTTGAAATGTCCGATTACCAAAAGTTCATTTCCCTTAGGACTTGTTGAATTCGAAGAGGATAAAGTCACTCCACCGTCTCGTGCCTATACAAAATTATGGGAAGTGTTTACTGTCCACATTCCTCCACCTAAAAAGAACCAACGAGTATTAGATATGGGTTCATGCCCGGGCGGCTGGACTTGGGTTTTACAAACTTTAGGCTGCCAAGTGCTGAGCGTAGACAAAGCTCCTCTTGATCCAAAAATTGAAAAATTACCGAACATAGAATTCATTAAAAAAGATGCGTTCAAACTGAATCCAAAAGATGTGAAAAAGCCTGATTGGTTTTTTTCTGATATTATATGCGATCCGAAAGATCTTTTGGTCATGGTTAAATCTTGGATCAATTTTTATCCGGATTTAAAATTTGTCTGCACCTTGAAGTACAAAGGGCAGACCGATTTTAGAACGACTGATGAATTTTTGAAAATTCCAGGCTCGAGAATGATCCACTTATGCCACAATAAACATGAAGTAACTTGGATTAAAGAATAATCTCTCGCTTTTCTAGCTGGACCAACGTCACGTCATTCGAAATTTAACAGGTAAAAAAATCTAAATGCCCGTTATTTAGGATGAAAGATACGCCGATAGGTAAAAGGATGCTAGGAGTTCTTATGAAATGGGCCGGCTATTTTTCAACTTTGATTTTGCTTCTTTTTTTAGCCAGTGGTTGTAGCGTTGGTAGCACATCAATGCCTTCCACGCCTAACGGATTTCCTGACATTCCTTCTTCAGAAGCACCCAGTAATCCAGAAAATCCAAATCCGAATCAAGAGCCTGTTATTGTAAGCGCACCTATGCCAGTTAGCTCAATCGCTGCTCAACCAGTTTCTGATGTGCCAGAAAATTTTGATTCAACGGATTCAACTCCAGCTTCCGATTCAACTGAAACTAGCGATACTACATCTAATCAAGATTCAGCTCGCGCTATTCAAGAACCGGCTCGAACGCCACAAGTGCCATCTCAAACTCCAGCACGACAACCTCAAGTACCAACTCGAACACCTTCTGGTAATCAATATGGTGATCAACCAGCAAATCCTTACCATCGTCCCTCAGCAAGTCATGATGATTCAAAAGAGAGCGCAGATTTTGATGACAATAGTCCCGACTCAATTGCGCCAGAGCCTATTGGTATAAACAAGGAACCTGATTACTCTGGTGATGCTCAACTTATTGATGCAACTGATATTGTGAGCGTGACTGCTCCTTCAGAAAGCGAAGTGACAGAACCGCGCCAAACGAATTCAAATGTTCCAGTGAAGCCAGAAAATGAGTTTGATCGAATTCCAACTGGAATCATGGATTCAATCGATATTGGTAACCCTGAGTCTATCGTAGCTGATGCCGGTACATCAAATCCTATCGCTGATTCTAGCTCCACAGATTATGAAGGCTCAGACGATATCGAAATTGATATTTTGGTTGCAGGAAGCTGCCTCGGAAAGAAAAAAGCTGGAGTTGTTTGGTACGACAAACGAAGACCCCAAAAAAAGAATAAATCCGTGAGTTGCAAAAACGGTAAGTTCGAAATCAAAATCAAAGTGAATAAAAAAGACGTCGACTTTATCGATGTTCAAACACTTTTCTATAATTAGATTCTAAAGATTTGGAGAGGCCAAACTAGGCTTCTTTTCACATGCTTTGTCTTTTGACATAGCATCCTTATTAAGCCGAGTTGTGCACAGCTTGTGCATATCTAAACGCCTGCTACCTCTAAGAACGAAAGCAGGCAAGGTTCATGAT
>JANPPO010000292.1:0-4128 GCA_031428555.1 Bdellovibrionales bacterium
AGACTAAAACTTTTTGAGGATCGCCATGTAGGCGGTCTGCAAAAATTCGTGCTTGCCTGGATCGGCTCGTTTGATCTGTTGCTGGTAAACTTTTGTGATTTCAGAAAAGCTTGAGTAAGGCGAAAGACCTAATACTTCAAAAGCATCCCAATCGTGTCCGTTATATACGAAAAAACACTGCACTGGCGGTCCTGGAGGAGGAGGAGGCGTCTCTTGAAGTTTGGGTCGTTGCGGGGTCACATCCCGCATTTTATTCTCTCTGTCCTTGGGGAAGTGGTCGGCTTGTATGATCGGCTGCTGGGCCGGCTGAGGCGCCCCCGGCTGAGGTGCGGCCGGCTGAGGCGCCCCAGAGCCTGGCTTCCCAGAGGCTTGGTTGGCAGGCGTGAGCAAAGGATCGGACCCGCTCTGGCCGCGGCTCTCCCCTTTTTTGAGATCTAAAACAGTGGGCTGTCCATAACCACCTTTTCGACCAACAAAAAACCACATAATAAATAAAAATGAGGCCAAAAGTATAAGGCCCAAGTAAAAGTTCTGGCTCTCCATGCCTAGTTCGATTATCACGGGTGTGAAACGATTCTGCAACAAGCTCTTTTTTGAGAGTGGACCTTGCAGAGGTTAATGTTCTTTAAGCTCAGAGGTGTTTTTTGGCTACTATGAATCCTTTCGAACAACAAAAGCCGATCGATGGAGTTAAAAAAATTATTGCCGTATCTTCAGGCAAAGGTGGCGTCGGAAAATCGACTGTGGCTTCAAACCTCGCTTTAGCGATATCTAAAAAGGGCAAAAAGGTCGGTTTACTGGATGCGGACATCTACGGTCCGTCTGTGCCTCGCATGTTAGGGGCTGTAAATCAAAAGCCTGCGATTACTCCAGAACAAAAGTTGATCCCTCTTGAGCGTTATGGACTTAAAACGATGAGCATTGGATTTTTAGTTGAAGAATCGCTTGCAGTTGTTTGGCGTGGTCCGATGCTTTTTAAAGCTATGGACCAATTCTTAAGAGACGTTCAGTGGGGAGAGCTAGACTTTCTAATAGTCGATCTTCCTCCGGGTACGGGCGATGTCCAGCTTTCACTTGCGCAGAAAGTTCCAGTTTTTGGAACAGTTATGGTGACGACTCCGCAAAACATTTCGTTGATTGATGTGAAACGTGCGGTCGATATGTGGGAACGAGTTCAGGTTCCCGTACTAGGAGTTGTTGAAAACATGAGCTACATGCTCAACCCTGCAAATGGCGAAAAGATTCAGATGTTTCCTCGAGGCGAGCTAAAATCTTATATGGATTCTAAAAAGTTTTCGCTACTAGGAGAGGTACCATTTAATCCATCAGTTGGTTTAGCTTGCGAAGCTGGAGTACCCGTCGTTGAAAGTCACCCGCAAGGTATGGAAGCTCAAAGCTTTTTAAGCATTGCGGATAAACTCATCGCACTTCCTTAGGCAACTTCTAAGAAGGTAACTTCCAAGAAGCTTTCTTGACCGTCAGGTCCTAGTTGCTTCAGAATTATGCCATGTCCAAAGTCAAAGATGCCAATCAAGCCAATGTCGATCTCATTTCCTTATCCATGTGTAAACTGATAGATGAAAATGGCGACACGGTTAACATGTACGATCTTTGGAAAAATCAAATCGCAATCTTTGTCTATTTAAGACACTTCGGCTGCATTTTCTGCCGTCAACATGCAAAAGAGATTTGGGAAAACCGAGACAAGTACCAAAAAAACGGCGCAAAAATTTTCTTTATCGGCAACGGCGCATCTTATTTAATAAAATACTTTAAAGAAGATCTTGGAATCGAAGATGCTAAAGTTTTTACCGACCCCTCTTTAACCAGTTTTAAAGCATCTGGTTTCAAGCGCGGCTTCTTGGCTGCCCTTGGTCCGAAAGCGATTGTCAATGCGGCGAAGGCAGTCGCCGAAGGCCATTCTCAAGGCGGCATGTACAAGAAGGAACAAGGGGATCTTTGGCAATTGGGCGGGATTTTGGTCGTCAGACCTGAAGGCAAAGTTGGCTATCACTTTATTAGCACAGCAGCAGGCGATTATTCGCCTGAATTTGATGTTGATTTAAATCATAAAGAATAGATTTTTTGATTACAGCTTTTTAGTCTGAACAAGCTTCGAGTAATCTTTTAAAAAGAGCTCTTCAGCTGACACGCTTTTTTGTTCATTAACCGATAGCGCACAAACCCAAGCATTTAATTGAACAACTAATAGTTCATTATGAATCTTCTCGTCGAATTCTTCTTTTGAAACTTGAGCTTTTTTGTTGACTGCTTTTTCAAGCTTCAATGTCGACTTAACTGAGTTATCTAAAAGATCGCGACAAACTTTATTCCATTTGTCTTTCTTCACTTTTGCAACTTTAGATTTTTTTGACTTCTTAGATTTTTTCGATTCCGCCTTTGAAACTTTTGTGGGCGCTTTTACTTCTTGTGCTGCTTTAGCTGCGTTGGCATTTGAAGAGAAAACAAAACCAGCCAAAATTACGAGAGAAATAAGTTGTTTCATTTTGATCCTTTTAATAAGCGTCATCGTTTCGTTCTTATATTTATATGAATGCAAAACTCTGCCAAGCTTCAAACCGCGCGAGTTTTTATTTGAAGAGGTAGTTCTCTAACATCACGCTCAAAGTTGTCACACACTTCAGATTGTTCAGTTTTTCAGAGAGGAAATTGCACGAATATCTGTTTTATTCTGAGATCGATTTCTCAACTTGAGACTGTTGAACTTGTATTCTCTTGAGAATATTTTGTGCAGTTGTTGAAAAGATAACCGAGTTTCGCTATCCTTATTCTTGTGAACGACGCTCTCATGAAGGAAATTACGAGAGCGTTTTCAAGTTCAAACGGTTCGTCACCAGGATTGTGACAGCTAAGAAAATAGTTGGGTCATCAACATTAACTAATAGGAGGAATCTATAAGGTTTAACGACTAAAGGAATTCCTTCCTTTGTCTCAGGGTACAGCCGGTGAAAGCCGGTGTCACAAAACTACAGGGGCTTCCGCGTTAAGCGATGCCAGCCAGTTGCCAAGGGTTTGTCGCCTTACGGGTTTCTGAGAGGTGTTTTATGGAAGGAAAGTACTGTTCTATACATACATGGATTGGATTATTCCCCCCTGCCTGTTAGACGAATAGGATATTCACTAACAGGCCCCTATCTCTAAATGAAGCAGCTCACTTTTTTATAAACGTCGAGTCATTTTTCTTCGCAATCTAAAATCTCACTTTTTCGCAATCTACTTTTTCGCTTTTGCTTAGGCCATGAGTTATTGCGTGGGATTTCGTTCTTACAGCAGTAATTGGTTGCGCAAAGTTCTGCCATCCATGAGCGGGCTATTTCCAGGCCGTCATGGCCTGGAAAGAAAAAGATATTGGGAAATACCCGCATAGCTAAGTTGATTACTCTTCATTCTTTGTTCCCAATGGCACGATGCCATTGGGGTAGCGTTACCATGGACGGACTCACCTCGCGCCAAGAATCACAGCTGCAAAAAACCAAGACCCGCAAAATAAAAAAGCCAGCTCGAAAGCCGGCTCTTCATTTCATTTCTCTCAACGCAATGACTCAGCGTTTATAAAAAAGTGAGCTGCTTCATTTAGTTCATTTATTTTATGACCAGCTTCACGCCGGCTAGGATTTTTTCGCCGTTCTTGATGCTGTTCTTTTTCTTAAGCGTTGATAAAGTTACGTCGTATTTCTGCGCGATCTGAATCAAAGATTCACCACGGCGTACCACGTGAAATTTCTTCGAGCTGACTCTTTTTGATGTGCCTTTGCCATCGGAAGTTTCGCGCTCTTTGCCGAACTCTCCTGGAACCTTAAGTTTCAAACCCACGCGGATCAGACGGCCTTTGCGAAGTTTATTAAGCTTCTTCAATTCGTTAACTGACGTGTTATATTTTTGCGCGATCGTGTAAAGGGAATCTCCGCTTTGAACCACGTAAAATTTTGAGCCTTTGTCGCGGATTTCTCCACCCGTTACTTGGTTCAATGGAACGACACGCGTTTTTCTAGCAGCGACCGCTGATGGACCCGTTCTGTCTTTAAGTGGAGTACGATCTGGAACTAAGATATTTCTTCCAACTTTAAGTTTTGTCTTACGAGAGAATTCGTTTAATTCACGAAGGTA
>JANPPO010000293.1:0-3006 GCA_031428555.1 Bdellovibrionales bacterium
TTGTCCCAATTAAGGCTGCAAAGTTAGAGCCTGCGTCACAGTCTCAGATAGTCACATTTTGGGCCTTTTTGTCTCAATTGTTTTTGAGGCGGTTCTGGAATGTCCCAAGTTTAGTGGGGAGTTCTGTAGCTAGGGTTTCAATCCTCAGGCTCGATTGCTGAGTCACTTCTGTTAAAATAGTATTTTGCCTTTGAATGGGCTTTATCTCGGTCAGCCTGATACTAGCTAGCATATTTTTCGGTCTCTTTTAGTGGACATCTAAATCACCATTCAGCGGTATCCAGAATGTGAATGTCGAGCCCGAGCCTGCAGCACTTATAACAGAAATTTTCCCTTCATGCTGTTCAACAATTTTTTTGGCAATCGCAAGACCGAGACCCGTGCTGGTTTCGCCTTCAGTCGGGCGCACAGTTGTCTTACCGAATTCTTGGAACAATTTTGGTAGCTCTGACTCAGGAATGCCGAGGCCGCTGTCAGTGACCGAAAAAGTTAATCGCTTTGGCGTGCAATCCGTCGTAAAAATGATTTTGCTACCCCGACTAGAATATTTCACAGCGTTAGAAAACAGATTGTCTAAAACTCTCCTAACCTTATGTCGGTCAAAACGCGCGGCAACTGAGGGGTCCGCAAAAGGCGCTGAAATAAAATCAATTTCTTTCTGTTCTGCTAAAATTTTTCCGAAGTTTATCATTTCATTGCAGAACTCTGCAAGTAAGACGTCCTCCGGAGCAAGGGACTCGGCTCGCTGATCAAGAGCGCCAATTTCATTTAGCTCATTGAGCAGATCGAACATATATTTTGAATTTCGCAAGAATACTTGAAATACTTCTTTGCCATCAGGATCAAGGTTTTTAAACCAAGGTTCGCCAAGCGATAACTCAGCAAAGCCTTGGATCGTACTTAGAGGCGATTTAAGATCATGAAGAATCATATTCAAATTTCGAGTTTGTGCTTTAGCCGCATCAAAATCACGTCGCAAGCGACCGTGATCAATAATCATAGAAAGCTCATCGGCGATTTCTTGAAATATCCGAATGTGCTCATCTCGATAAGTGTTCAGCTTGCAACTAGAAAAAAATATGACTCCTGCTTGCCGATCTCTTGATCTAAGCGGACAAGTTAGACTCGATCTAATTCCATCCTTAATTATAAGTTTTGTTGATTGTGATTGAGGATGGCTAGCTGAATATTCAATAAGATCGTTGATGACCCGAGGCTCACCGGTTTCTAAAATTTTCTGTAGGCTACTTCCATTAACCGGTGCAGAGTAAGGCTTGTTTAAGTGGGTTGCAGAAACTTTAGATCTCACCCATTTTAAGCTAAGAAGAGTTTCATTGTTTTCACCCTCAACAATGGCGATTCCAATTCTATCATACGGGATCACAAGATCAAGTGAGTCAAAAACCAAATCCAAAAGTTTTTCGTAACTAGTGCCTGTCAAAAGCTTATTATTGATCGCATTCAGCACCAACAAGAGCTGCGCTTGGCTTGTCGCAGGCTCAAGAGGTAACTTTTCTGTATCAGGTATTACGTGCATAAATGTTTTCCTTTGCCGCCGATTGTATCGAATTGGCCGAACAGGGGGAGATCAGGTCATTGCCAATCCAGTCAATTGTCAGCATAAGCTCTTTAATATTCTTTACAGCAATAAAAGTTTGAACAGGTTAAAATTTTGATTAGTAAATAATGGCACACTCCATGCTGTTATTAGCTTCACTGTCGCTCGTGCGCGAGTACATCAAGTTAAAGAAACAATTCGGGACTGTTTGTCTCATTTTCTAGATGAAATGGCCCAAGTTTATTTTGACTGGCTATTTATTGAAGACTCGCAAGAACATATTGAAGCGGCTTCGAGTTAAAACTTGCTAATTGCGACACTAGAAAAATTTGTCGTCAAATCAGGGAGCACATAATGACTAAAGCGATGAGCGAGCAATTTCGACTTCGATTCTTAGGGGCTGCAGGTACCGTCACTGGATCTAAGTATCTCATTACAAACGACAAAGTTAATATCCTCGTCGATTGTGGACTTTTTCAGGGACTCAAGGAACTCCGTCTTAAGAACTGGGATCGATTTCCGATTGATCCCAAAGTTGTCGATGCAATTGTTCTTACACATGCCCATCTAGATCATTCGGGATATATTCCAAAACTTGTTAGCGAAGGATTCACAGGAAAAATCTTTTGTACACCAGCAACTTTTGCTCTCTGTCGAATTCTCCTTACTGACGCTGCTCATTTACAAGAAGAAGAAGCGGAATGGCTTAATAGAAAAAAATTCTCTAAACATTCTCCTGCATTGCCCTTGTTTTCTAAAAGGGACGCTGAAAATGCGCTGAAGCAGTTTGTTCCGAAGACTTTTGATGACTCTTTTGAAGTTGCTCCTGGCATTCGTGCGACTTTCAAATATGCCGGGCATATTTTGGGCGCCGCCACAGCAATCGTTGAACTTGGGAAAACCAAAATCGCTTTTTCGGGAGATGTAGGTCGACCTCATGATCCGGTTCTGCATGCTCCAGCGAAATTGCCAGAGATTGATTATCTGGTTGTCGAATCCACATACGGTGATCGAAAGCACGAAACCGTAGACGTCATTAAGGATTTTGAAATTGTGATTAATGAAGCGCTTCAAAAAAAAGGCGCAATTTTAATTCCTTCGTTTGCAGTCGGTCGCGCGCAATCTTTGATGTTTTATTTATCGCTCCTTCGAAAAGCAGGGCGAATTCCAAATGTACCTATGTATCTAAATAGCCCGATGGCTACAAATGCCACAGTCCTTTTCTGCGAATTCAAAGCATTGCATAAACTGAGCGATCTAGAGTGTAAGGAAATGTGCGAAGCCATCGAGTACGTCAAAACTGTGGATGAATCGAAAGCTCTAAATGAAAAAAAAGGGCCGATGATCATCATTTCAGCTAGTGGAATGGCAACCGGTGGTCGAATCATTCATCATCTCAAAGCTTTTGTCTCTAATCCGACAACAACTGTTGTGCTAGCCGGATTTCA
>JANPPO010000294.1:0-2853 GCA_031428555.1 Bdellovibrionales bacterium
TCAAGGTCAAACGCTATGAATTTCATAAGTTTCTTGATACAAAAGAGGTGTGACGGATTCAACAAAGAAACATCAAATAGAGATTGAGTCGCAAAGAAATCAACCGACTCATGGCGTCTTGGCTGAAGAGGACCTCTCACTTCTTGCTAATTTGCTTAAAAATAACGTTGAAATCGATAACAGCTGCGGCGGCTTTGGGACCTGCGGAACCTGCTGTATTCAAGTATTAGAAGGTTCTAGCTATATTTCTGAAGTCACCGAAATCGAAGCTGAGATGAAATCAGATCGCGGAATGAGAGAAAACGAAAGACTCAGTTGTCAGGTATTTATCAACGGCAAAATTAAAATAAAAATACCGTAAACTATTCGGTTACGTAGTAAGGGTTTCCGTAAATCCATGTGATCCATTTTGTTGCATCAGGAAGCGGAAAGCGCTGAGCAATTCGAACTTGAATTCTGTAAACACCAGGCCCATCAACTGGGACTTCAATTTCTGGTGTATTAAAGGTTTTGTATCTTTGTCCATTTTTTAAAACAACAATTTCAAAAAACGCTTTCGGCTTTTCTGGTAGTTTTGCTTTTAAAACTAAATTCTTTTTCCACTTAATCGAAGAGCCCATCGGGTAGATATCTTTATTGCTGGAAATATATGTGTAAAATCCGCGGGGATCGCCTAGCAAATCTAAGCAAATATAGAACTGCCCTTTTTTTAAAGCCTCAAAAATTTTAGCTTTGTCTTGTTGTAAGTTACCTGTGAGTTCGCCCTCGAGTAAAACGTGCTGGCTGAGCAGTTCAAACGTTTTGTGGTAACTGGGAAAACGAATTAAATAACCTGCCCAGGGAATTGCGCGTGCGCTGGCTTCCGAACCTGCGAAGGCAAAGATTTTTCTTTTCAATGAAAGCTGATCTAAAAGCCCAAGCTCTGCCGAAGGTTCTAAGAATAATCTAAATAAAGCAAGCTGTGGATTAAAAGGATAAATGAATAAACTCCAAATAGAAGAAACTTTCGAATAATTCCATGCTCTTGCTGACATGGCTTTCGTATTCAAAATTTCAATCCCATCAAAGCCTTCTGGCCATTCACCTGACCACTCATAGCCTCTTAAAGACGGGTGAGTCAGCACAACTAAAGATTCAGAGCGAGAAGTTGGATCTTGTGAAATTAAATCAGCAAGTGCAGTTTGCGCTTCGCCTAGGCTGTAGCCTAAGTGTTTATCCGACGGAGAATAGAAAATGAGTCTTGAGTCCAAATAACTATACTTAACACCGCTTAAGACTAATAAGCGTCCGTCATACGTATCTTGAGTTGGAACATTATCGAAAATATTAAAATCTGTATAAAGCATAAAGTCTGCGCCAACAACTTTAGCTTCTTCGTTAATCTGTGGGACTGTTCCAGATCCCAAGCTTTTTTGGGTATGAATGTTGATAAGGCCTTTGTAATCATGAAAAGGAGAATCTGTCTTAACTTCTAGATTCGACCGAGTAGCTCCAACATCAAACTGAGAGATATAAAATCCATAGATGATGTAGGTTAGTAAAAATACGGTCGAAAAAACCAGAGTCTTCATTTATTTTTTTAGTGCCTTATAAACTTCGAAATTGTGATCTAAATCTTGGACCTTTTCGAAGGTGTACGAATCTAGATGCTGAGTCGGAATAGTTTGATACTTCTCTTTCAAAAAGTAAAACAATTCCTGTCGAGGCTGCGAACCGTCCATTGTGTCAAATTCATCAGGGCGACTTGAAAAGCGGAGTTTATACTGCGGAACTTTAGATAAAAACCAAAAGTAAGACGCGGCCTGATAAGTGCTTGTATAGAGCGGCGAGTAAGCTTGGCTTTGTAAGAATATTTTTTTATACAAGGCGCCTTCGGTAATTCTAGGGTGAATTGTCTTAGTTGGATTAAAGAGTGCAAATGCGATAAGCGATGTTCCTAAAATTCCAAAAAAACTAATGAATGATAAGTAAACTTTTTTCGTCTTCAGGTATGGAATAATAGCCAAGAAAAAACTTGGGTATAAGGCTAGAGGCCAATTGAGCTCGGTGTCTCCACCGGTGGTCGTGTAGATAAAAAATGTAATAAGAATTAAGAATAATAGAACATTGAAATTTTGAAGCTGGCGATAAACTTTATTCATTATAAACAAATAAATGAATGGCGGAAATAGTAGCAAAACAGTGCCTAACAAGAAATCACCAGTCCATTGAGGTTTCCAAGGCTTACCAAGACCATGATCAACTTGAAATTTAAATGAAGCCCAGTCAGTACTAAAATTCCAAATCCAAACCGGCAAAGAAAAAATCGCTCCGAAAGTAACTGGCAATAATAGATGCTGCCATCTTAAACTTTTCCACTTACCCGTGATAAGTAGGTGAATAATTGCAATTGGAGCAAACAGTGCCAATAAGTATTTGGAAGAAAATCCAAGACCCAAAGAAACGCCTAATAAAATAGGCCACAGCTTTGAATTAAATTTTTCTAAGGACAGTTGATAGAAGAGAACCGAAAGACTCCAAAAAAAGAGAAAAGGAATATCGGGATTTGCGACTAAAGATCCAAAGCCAACCAATGTATGAAGACTTAATATCCAAAAGAGTTTTCTTTTATCGCTCGAAGCGAATTCTTTTGCGATATACGCACACCAAATCCAAATCGTAAAATGACCCATCAGAATTGCAGGAATTCTTGCCGCAAACTTAATATTTTCGAGCGGATGACCCAGCCAAAAAAGCCAAGAGATAAAAGGCGGATGATCAAAGTAAGAAAGCTTTAAATTATGTGACCAAACCCAATAGTAAGCTTCGTCTGAAAAGAAAGGTAAGAAAACTGCCAATAAGATTTTGGCAAAA
>JANPPO010000295.1:0-2335 GCA_031428555.1 Bdellovibrionales bacterium
CCTTTGACATTTGAACCTCGATTAAAGAACAGCGGTCTCACGAATCTTTTTTTAAAGCAATGGTTTGCGGGACGGACGGGGTTTTCATTAAAAAATCGATCGTAAGAGCGCGCTCCATCGGTGCAGGCCTGATAAGGCACTGCACCGATGGATGAGTCAGGCTGTGCTTCGACACGCGGAATATGGCAGGAGTCTGTACCACTTTTTGCTTGAAAACTTTTAAGCGCATGCTCATGATTACCGACATCTATGAAAAATACTTTTTGTCTAATGCTTGTTTTGTTGTGTACGAGTTCTGCTGTGTTTGCCGAAGATGCGAAGCCAGAAAAAACGCGGTCTGCTCCGCTGATTGATCAATTGGGTGGTTGGATTAAGAAAAATAATCCGCTCGATAAGAAGGTTAAAACTCCAGAGGCGAAAACAAAATCGCCCGAAGTGCAAACATCTGATGCGCCTAAAGTTGCGCCCGTAGCAGAAGCACCTCCGCAACAGACACCTGCTGCTCAAGTGGCCGAGCCTGAAAATTTTGGTTTAAATCAACCTCGTTGGCATGTGTCGATTGGATTGGGGAATCTCGCACTCGAAGGTAATTCTGGCAGTGTGATAGAAGATAATTACTCTCCGTCAGCTGGTGCGCAACTTGGGGTGACTTACGAAAATCCAGTTTCTGAAGTTGGATCTTTTGAAACAGGTCTGGAGTTTCTTCTATTGAGTTCGAATCTAAAAGGTTCAACGAATACGGATATGAATCTTACTTATTTGGCGATTCCTCTTTATTATAAGCATATCGTTTCGCAAGTGCGGACAAAATCGAGTTACTATTTAAAGGGCGGAATTGCTCCGCTAGTGTTGTTGGATGCTTCTGTTGATACATGCGCTAGTGCTGCCTGCGGACTTGATAGCGATTTAGATGCCTGGCTTACAAAAAGTCGATCTGTTTCTGATTCGTTTCAAAAATATTCATTACTAGGTACTGTGGGGATGGGCTTAAATCTTCATATATTCAGTGATTTTGTTGTTGAAACAATGTGGCTCAATGCGGACGTTAGCTACGTGCAGGGTTTAACTTCAATCAATAGGGGCGATCAGCTGGGGAAAGAAGTTAAGATCTCGGGCGTACAAGTTACTTTGGGACTGGCTGCTACTTTTTAATTCACGCTATGAAAATCAACCACCGCGTTTTAATTGTACAGTTCCAATGCGAACGTAAGGTTCGTCATCCGAATTACGTTTGTAGACGTTGCCAATAAGACTATCAGCACCTTTTAAAAAGTACATTTGAAAATAAACAGTCGGCGAGGCCCTAATTAGTACGGCATCACTTTCAGAGCTAAATTCCTTGAAGGCGTCAAGCTTCCCACCATGGCCCGAGTTACTAAAAACTTTGCCGTTTTCTGCCATTTTAATATGGGCTTTTCCTTCAAATTTTCCTTTATCCAAATTTCCGTTTAAAAAAAGATCGACACTCCAAGTGCGGAATTTTTCATCTTGTTTCACAATGGCACTACCTAAAAATTGTCCTTGTAAACTTTCAAGTGTACCGGTGCGGTTGGAAAAAGATTTTGCCACCTTTAAAGCTTCGTTGAATTCAGGAATTTTTACTTGATCTAAGAAGTCAGCAGTCTCTTTTTCATTTTTGATCTCGTGACGTAATCTTTCTGCCTGAGTCCAATTGGCTGAAGACAACTTTTCAGGACTTTGCATTTGGGATAGCGATTGCGGAGTATTTGGATCTAACTGGCCAATTGCAGAATCTTCAGGATTCTTGTTAATTGCTTTCGATGATTCATCCAAAGTCTTTCTTGAAATTCTTATTCCTAGGTCATGTAAAAATATGGTCATCATTTTTGCTAATATTTCATCAGCTTTATTTAACTTATCTAGATCGTTTTTTAGTTCATAATATTCCGCAATCTCTTTATCGGTTAATGCTTGAAGCTTGTTCGCTGCTAACACTTCTTGCGGAGCGGAGGATTGGGTATCTGATGCAAACTTCTGGGTTCGCGCGAAGTAACCGGCCGCGAAACCGAGAATAAAAATGGCTAAAAGCGATAAGGAAAAAGTTTTTTTCATTTGTTCACCCTAATTTCCAGATTTACATTTGAATATTTTTAAGTGCTTTCTTAGCTGCCTTTGCAACGAAGGGGCTTTTGTCTTTTTCCAGTTTTGCTAAAATAGATTTACCGTCCTTAGAAAACTTTTTGGCCGATGCGGTAGTAAATATCATAGCGGTATTCCAGCGAACGTTTTCATTAGTGGATTTCATCCATTTTTTGCACGAGATAAAAACTTGATCAGGATATCTCGAGAGCAAGCCATCTCCAATGGCGAAAGG
>JANPPO010000296.1:0-4752 GCA_031428555.1 Bdellovibrionales bacterium
TACTGCCTTCATTTAACGGCACAGATGAAGGAGATGATGAAAGAGCTGAACACAAAAGTTTTATCACTCACGAATGATAACGGAAACGAGTTCCTGGACGGAGAACACTATGAGATCCCCGTTTATTACTGCGATCCAAGAAGTCCACATCAAAAAGGAAGTGTAGAAAATGCCATCGGACTTTTACGGCAATACATTAAAAGAACCACAAACCTAGATGATGTGACAGATCAAGAGCTTCAGAAAATCCAAGATCAACTAAACTATCGCCCCAGAAAATGCCTTGACTACAAAACCCCTCATGAGGTCCTTTACGGAAAACCAGTCGCACTGGCATCTTGAATACGGCCAGCGGTTCTGCAGAGAGTTGAAAAACGTTAGAAAAATCTGATCAATTTTTTTACGTTTCGAAAATTAGGTATTTATCGAAGATCTTAAGTTCTGAATAGCCGAATTTCAGCTTGATATATTCCAAACTTGATTTGTTATAAAAACTGACATGGGTTGGATCCCTTTGATAATGCCAGTTTTTAAAATCTGTCACTGCATCAGTTAAGGATGTTTTAATGTAGAGCTTTCCTTTTTTCTTCAGCAAACCATGCAGTTTTTCGAATTCCCGTCTTGGATGGCTAAAGTGCTCAACCACTTCGGTACACGTAATGAAATCATACTGTGTTTCCAACAGTTTTTGATCAGGATGAAAATAAGGATCGTAGCACGCAACTTTGAAACCTTTTGGTTCAAGCATATGAGCGATGAATGAAGCGGGTCCACACCCGAAATCTAAACCTAACTCTAAAGGGAGCTGCTGATCTAGGACCGCTTGAACGACCGGCATTAAGAAATTTTGATAGCCTTGATCCAAGGGGTTGTTTTGATGCAAATCGTAACGGATCTTTTCGGCTTCTGGCTGCAAGTGGTGCTCGGGATCAAGAAAAATAAACCCACAACTGAGGCATTTCCTAAAAATTTGAGCTTGCCCATTTTTAGAAAACTCCAAAAGCTTATCAGTCCTGAGGCAGAGTAAACACTTGTGCATAGGGTCAGCCTACTTGAGAATTTTGCGAGAGTCATGGGCCGCATAGGACTCTTCTTGGGCGCTGCATGGAAGCACTATTGGTGGCCTAGCGGCCTCCGGCTTCATAAGCTTGTAGAAGTCCTGACATTTGAGTTCTTGCATTTCTGGGTGATTTTTTCGTACATTGGAATCACGAATGCTTCTAAGAGCCAGGCAACTCGTTCTTCAGAGGTATTCAACGCTTTCAAACAATAAATAGAATTTTTACGAGTGGCTTCATTCGCTAAAGATTTTAACGAAAGGATTTTTTAATGAACACACAGAACCCTTCTGTGTCTGAGCGCTTTAGTGCCTTCAGATCAGCTGTTAACCCCCCTGCTCCAAAACGTTTCGAGAAAATCAAAAATGCTTCTGGTAAAGAAGCTGCGATTTCTGAGTATTTCGGATGTATGACTTTTGGGTTAGCGCAAATGCGCGAAAAACTTCCTAAAGATTCATACAACGCGCTTTTGCAAACTTTGGAAAAAGGAAAAAAACTACCTAAGGAAGCAGCTGATGCAATCGCAAGTGCTATTAAAGAATGGTCTGTTGCTAAAAACGTAACTCACTTCTGTCACTGGTTCCAACCGATGACAGGTTTGACAGCAGAAAAGCATGACGCCTTTATTTCGATTCAGCACTCTTATCACTCTGAACTTCGGGTGATCGAGCGCTTTACAGGCTCGCAACTTATTCAAGGTGAACCGGATGCTTCGAGCTTCCCAAGTGGTGGAATGCGGACAACATTTGAAGCTCGTGGTTATACAGCATGGGATCCCTCTTCTCCGCTTTTTATTATTGAAGAAGAAAGTGGTAACACTCTCTGCATTCCAACAGTATTTTTCGGTTACCATGGTCAGGCGCTTGATAACAAAACTCCTCTTTTAAGATCTATTGAAGCGATTACTCGCGAAGGTTGTGAATTTTTAAAACTATTAGGTGATGTGGATGTAAAGCGCCTCAATGTCACTTTAGGTGCGGAACAAGAATATTTTTTAATTGATAAAAATTTAGCGGCACTTCGTCCTGATATTATTATGACGGGCCGAACATTACTTGGAACTTCTTCAACTCGTGGACAACAGTTGGAAGATCACTATTTTGGCTCAATCCCTTCTCGAGTGAATAAGTACATGCAAGAAGTGGAATTCGAACTTTATAAGTTGGGCGTTCCGGTTAAGACTCGTCATAACGAAGTAGCACCAAGTCAGTTTGAATTAGCTCCCATTTTTGAAGATGTTAATATTTCTGCAGATCATAACATTTTAACGATGGAAGTCTTAAAGCGCACGGCACTTAAGCACGGTATGGTTTGCTTGCTTCACGAAAAGCCATTTGCAGGTGTTAACGGAAGTGGAAAGCACAATAACTGGAGTGTTGCGAATGATAAAGGCGAAAATTTACTCGAGCCTGGAACGACTCCTCACCAGAACTTAAGATTTTTAGCTGTGTTAGCAGTCACCTTAAAAGCGGTTTTCCAACACGCAGACGTTTTAAGAACTTCAATTGCGACTCCTGGAAACGATCATCGCTTAGGAGCAAACGAAGCTCCACCGGCAATTATCTCGGTTTTCTTAGGTAGCATGTTAGAACAAATCTTAAATAACATCGAAGCAGGAAAAGCCAATAAAGCAACTGATCAGCAAATCATTGATTTAGGCGCAAGTCAGATTCCAACTATTTCACGTGATTACACGGATCGAAATAGAACAAGTCCCTTTGCATTTACTGGAAACAAATTTGAATTCCGCGCAGTTGGCTCAAGCACAAACGTCGCTATTCCAATGTCGATTTTAAATGCAGCCGTTGCCTCTTCATTTAAAGAATGCTCTGAAAGACTAAAAGAGATCTTAAAGAAAAAGACAAATCGTGACGAAGCGATTATGGAATTGGTCAAAGAAATCAGCAAAGAAACTAAGGCTATCCGCTTCGAAGGAAATGGATACTCTCAAGAATGGCGAACTGAAGCTAAAAAGCGCGGGCTTCCAATCCTCAATACAACTCCGGAAGCATTGAAAGTTTTTAACAACAAAAAGGCGACTCAATTCTTGGTGGATACGAAAGTTCTTTCACAGGAAGAAATTGCAAGCCGTTACCATATCAATGTTGAACGCTACGTAAAAACTCTTGATATTGAATTTATGACGTTAAATGAACTTGTTAAAGGCTTTGTAGTACCCGCAGTCGAGAAGCAGATTATTCAAATCGGCAATGCCAATAGCTTTATCAAGTCAGCATCCCTCAAAAAAGCCCATAGAGGTCGACTTGATGAGCTGGAATCAAATTTTTCTGACATCATGAAAACTCTAGAAAGTTTTGAAAAAGTGTTGAATAAGTCGCAATCTTTACACGATGAAGTGGCTCGAATGGACCTAATTGTAGCTCAAGTAGTTCCGGCTGCAGAAAAACTTCGTGTTGCGTGCGATTTAGCGGAAACCCTCGTATCTGACGAGTTCTGGACGCTTCCAAAATACCGTGAAATGCTTTTCTCTAATACTCTGACATCTTGATTTAGCTAAATAAGTAGGCCATTATGACGACTTGAAAAAGTTTCTGATGGCCTACTTTACTTTTAGAAGAAAAACTTTCGCATCATCGCGACATGCAACTCCTATTGAAAATAAAAAACTAACTGAACAAAGAATGAATCACGCAGTTCACGTCGGAAGAATGGGCATTTGGGAATATAATCTCCAAACTCAAGAAACCTACTGGGACGATAGCATGTTTAATCTTTTAGGAATTGATCGTCTCAATTCCGACGAAATTGCTCAACTTTGGCTCAGCTCCGTTCCTCAGGCCGATATAAAGGGAATTGCTCAGCAGTTTAAGGATATAGCCCATACAGGAAAATCCTTTGAATACCAATACTCAATGCGAATTCGCGAAAAAACTTTTTACCTACACCTCGTAGGTAGCGGCATTGCCGAACAAAATGGCGCGATTGTTCGAATTATTGGGGTTAATCGCGATATCACTCAAAAAGTCGAATCGCAAAAAGCCTTAGAAAACGAAAGGGCCCGCCACTTAAGTGCTGCCAAAATGGCTTCACTTGGCGAAATGGCCAGCAATATTGCCCATGAAATTAATAATCCTTTGGCAATTATTATGATGCGAGTTCAACAGGTGAGATCTGGCATTCACGCGCCACTTGTTGATTTAGAAAGCGTCGAAGTTAACTTAAAAAAGATTGAACATACAACAATGCGTATTTCAAGAATTATTAAAAGTTTAAGAAGTTTTTCCCGAGACGCCAGCCTAGATCCATTTGAAAAAACACCTCTCAGTAAAATTATAAATGAAACTTGGGAGATTTGTGGCCCCCGATTTAGTAGTTCACAAATCCAGGTCGAGTTTAAAATTCCAGATCACCTCGAGCTCGAGTGCCGGCCCAGCGAACTTGCTCAGGTTTTTATGAACCTTCTTAATAATTCTTTTTACGCTGTGGCTTCTCAAGCTGAAAAGAAAGTTGTCATTATGGCTGAAGAACTCAATACAGAGCTCAAACTTACTTTTGTTGATTCCGGTCCGCCCATCCCCCTACCAGTTCGGAAAAAAATCATGCAGCCGTTCTTTACGACCAAACCGATTGGCTTTGGAACTGGTTTAGGCCTCATGATTTCACAAACTATTGTTGAAAATCACCGTGGAAAGATCGAACTTCTGGAAAATGAACCGCAAACAACTTTCATTAT
>JANPPO010000297.1:0-2340 GCA_031428555.1 Bdellovibrionales bacterium
TCTCAATTCGTAAGATGCCGCCATTGTTTAACGAAATGTTATTCGGTGAAATCATCCAAGGGGGATATTGAATGAAGTCAGCCGAAATTGAAGCGATCAGAGATTCACTCATCACTCAAAAGAGTGTGATTCTTAATCGTCAAAAAGAATTTAAAACAGAGTCGCTGATGGCGTCTCTGCATATTGCTGACGAATCTGAACAAAGTGTTTTTGAGCAATCTCAAAACCTCGGGCTTCAAATTCGTGAAAAAGAAATCCAGGTCTTGCACCAGATTGAGAAGGCTCTTAGCAAAATTACTGACGGCACTTATGGCCAGTGTGAAAGTTGCTCGGATCCTATTGGGCTTAAGCGTTTACAAGCTAGACCCTTCACAAGTCTCTGTATTTCCTGCAAAGAAGAACAAGAATCAGCGTCTCCTCTCTATCAATAAAATCAATTTCCACGGGAGGAGTTTCTCTGACATGGATGTCAGTCCTGTCTTAAATTACTCGCAAACCCTCGAAAAATCAGGACTTTTGAAAGTCGTTTTTGATTAAAGCACTCTGCAAGTATCACCGATCAGATCTGTACGTAGAAACATCTAAGTCGGAGCTAGCGGAGGCACTCAATGAGTTTTGATGATAAGGTTTTAGAAATTCCAGCAACACTACCCATGTTACCAGTTAGGGACATCGTAGTTTTTCCTTACATGATTATTCCACTTTTCGTGGGAAGAGAGAATTCGATTAGAGCAGTAGAAGAAGCTCTAGCAAAAAATCGTCTGATCTTCTTAGCTTCACAAAAAGACTTTAACGAAGAAAATCCTTCTCCAGACAATATCTATACGACTGGAACAATTGCGATGATCATGAGAATGCGCAAGCTTTCTGATGGCAGAGTAAAAATCTTGATCCAAGGTGTTTCTAAAGGAAAGATCACTGGCTTCACAAAACAAGCACCTCATTATGAAGTGGGCGTTCAAAAGCTAGAAGATACTCCAGTGACTGCAAATGCCACTGAAGTAGAAGCAATGATCCGAACGACTAAAGAATATGTCGAAAGAATTATTGCTCTTGGTAAACCGCTTTCTCCGGATATTTTGTTAGTATTAGATGACATCAAAGACGCTGGCCGCATTGCTGACCTTATCGCCTCAAACATTGGAATCAAAACTGTAGAAGCTCAACGTATCTTGGAATTATTAGATCCATGTGAGCGTCTTAAAAATGTAAATGAACTTTTAGCTGCAGAAGTTGAAGTACTTCAAGCTCAAAGAAAAGCAACTGGTGGCGCAAAAGATGATTTATCAAAATCACAACGCGAATACTTTTTGCGCGAACAAATGAAACAAATCAAAAATGAACTCGGCGAAAACGACGCCAAGAGTGAAGAGATGGAAGAATTAAGAAATAAATTAATGAATGCTGGAATGTCTCCCGCTGTTGAAACAGAAGCTTTAAAACAGCTTTCTCGATTAGAGCGTATGCATCCAGACGCTTCAGAAGCTACAATGGTCCGCACATACCTTGATTGGATGGCAGATCTTCCTTGGAGCAAAAAGACTGAAGACATTCACGATCTTAAGCGTTCAAAAGAAATTTTAGAAGAAGATCACTATGAGCTTCACAAAGTAAAAGACAGAATCTTGGAATTCTTAGCTGTTAGAAAACTAAAAACAGATATGAAGGGTCCAATCCTTTGTTTCGCAGGACCTCCAGGAGTCGGCAAGACATCTCTTGGTAAATCGATCGCAAGATCAATGGGTCGTGAATATTTCCGAATAGCACTTGGTGGCGTGAAGGACGAAGCAGAGATTCGTGGTCACAGAAGAACTTATGTCGGAGCAATGCCTGGGAAAATTATCCAAGCTATGCGCCAGGCTAAAACAAACAATCCTGTTATCGTCCTCGATGAGATCGACAAATTAGGATCAGATTTTAGAGGCGATCCTTCAGCAGCAATGCTTGAAGTATTGGATCCAGAACAAAACTCAACTTTCCGTGATAACTATTTGAATGTTGATTTTGATTTAAGCAACTGTCTGTTCATTGCGACAGCAAACGTGGTTGAAAATATTCCGGCTGCACTTCGCGATCGTATGGAGATGCTTTATATCCCTGGTTACACTGAAAACGATAAATTACTTATTACTAAAAAGCATTTGATCCCGCGCCAAATTGAAAACAATGGCTTAACTGCAAAAAATATTAATTTCACTGATACTGGAATTAAAGCAGTTATCGCAGGCTACACTCGTGAAGCTGGACTCAGAAATCTCGAAAGAGAAATCGGCTCTGTTTGCAGAAAAGTAGCTAAGATGGTTGTCATGGGTGAAGGCGAATTCTGTGATATCAATGATA
>JANPPO010000298.1:0-3841 GCA_031428555.1 Bdellovibrionales bacterium
ACGGAACAATTTTGAAAAAATAGAATCAAGATTGGATTTAGAACGAAAAATATCGCAAAACTTGTGCCCCCGCGTCGATCCATTTCATCTCCCATATGTAAAATTCTGTTGTGCCCATAATCAGTGTACAAGATGGTGATGCCTAGACCTCAGTCTATTGTTGGAAATTCTCAAATTGAGATAGAGTGAATAAAAACAGTGTGAGAGAATGATTTAAATGAAAACAACGCTACTTTTATTTCTTAGTTTATCGGCTTTTGGCTCTGATCCAGCTGCTCCAAAGTTGCAACCTATTCCGCAAGCAACTGAGCAAGTGCCGTCAGGTGTCTCTCATGGAGACACTTGCGTGCAGTTACTCGATCAAGTGAAGGGTCCAAAATTCAAAACTGAAAATCTAAAGAAAGTTTGCGCGAAAATTCAGGTGCTTGATGGCTGCACAAGTGTAAGCGGTACTCCAATCGTGCACTTTGAGAAAACAGGTAACGATAAAGCTAAAAAAAGAATTTTAGTATTCAGTCTTATTCACGGTGATGAAACGGGTGCGGGTACTTTAGTTCGATATTGGCTTGAAAGGCTGAATGAAATTGATCCACGTAATGACTGGAGAATTGTGCCAGTTCTAAATCCTGACGGTTTTAAATCAAAGACTCGAACTAATGCTAATAATGTGGATTTGAATCGCAACTTTCCAACAACTGATTGGGAAGAACTTGCTACTGCTAACTGGAAGAAACAAACTTCATCTAATCCACGTCGATTTCCTGGAACAGTCGCGGGCGGCGAGCCCGAAGTTAAATGCGCCCTCAAGCATATAGAGGAATATAAGCCTGAATTTGTTGTTTCGATTCATACTCCACTTGGAGTTTTGGATTTCGATGGCCCCAAAGTGAAGCCGCCAAGTTTTAGCTATTTGCCATGGAAGTCTTTAGGAAATTTTCCTGGAAGTTTAGGTCGATTTTTGTGGGCTGAAAGAAAAGTTCCAGTTTTAACAACAGAATTACGCCCAACGATGCCTTCAACATTTGATACATTTGATCGATTGCAAGACGTGCTTGGTGAGCTGGCGAAGCATGAGCTTAATCCGCCCCAAGCAACCGCATCGTTTTTAGAGCACTAAATTAGTGAACATTTGGATTCGTTAAAGCCTGATTAATCTGCTCTACTCGTTCTTGATAAGTAATAATCTGATCTTGAATTGCTTCAAGCTTTTTAATCATTTTCGCTTTCGCAATCTTAATAGCTTCAAAGATATTTTCATGCAGACCTTCTTCTTGAAGCTTCGTATCATCTTCTTTTAAGACAATCGCAATACGATGCATCTTCGAAAGTTTTCGCCGATTTACGGTTTCACCATCAGCTTCTAGTTTCGCTATGAGCTTCAAAGGATCCTTCGCCATTACAGCAACCACAGTCTGAGGAGTGACAAAATTCTCAAAATCGACTATTTGCTGATAAATAAATGATCGAATTTCAGGATTTTCATCTAAAGCTTCATTTAGAGTGGGACTTCCTAGATTAGGCATATGTTCTCCTTCCCTAATACAACTACTAACAACTTCCCTTAGTATAACAATGAGTCGTCTTAAAGGCTTGGCAAGATAGTTTGGGTCTGCCAAAAGAAATTCAAATGTGCTTAAAGTCTTGATAACAGGGTTTCGTGGATATAGTTTGTCTTAAAACAAGAATTGTCTGAGTTGACTTTAGTCTCATAACAAGACGGATCTATTTGAACCATGACACAAAAAAAAGTTGCAATAAATCTTGAAGATTCTTGGAAGCAAAGAATTGAATCTGAATTTCAAAAAGATTATATGAAGAATCTCAAATCTTTTTTGAAATCGCAGAAAGATGCGAAGAAAACTATTTACCCTAAAGGTGATAAATACTTTGAGGCTTTGAACCTCACGCCCTTTGAAAAGGTTAAAGTCGTAATCATTGGCCAAGACCCTTACCATGGTCCTGGTCAAGCACATGGTCTTTCTTTTTCTGTTCAGGATGGCGTGCGCTTTCCCCCATCGTTACAAAATATTTTTAAAGAGCTGCAAAGTGATTTGAGTGTTGAAAAACCAAAGTCTGGAAACTTGCAAAAGTGGTCAGAACAAGGAGTGTTGCTACTGAATGCAGTTTTGACTGTTGAAGATGGTAATGCGGGAGCTCACCAAGGTAAAGGTTGGGAGTTATTCACCGACAGCATTATTCATGCTCTCAATAAAGAAAAAAAGAACCTAGTTTTTATTCTTTGGGGAGCATATGCGCAAAAAAAAGGTGCAGTCATTGATCGACAAAAACATTTAGTTCTTGAAAGCGTTCATCCATCGCCACTTTCTTCACATCGGGGCTTTTTCGGCTCAAAACCATTTTCAAAAACCAACGCTTACTTAAAAGCGCAAGGTCTTGATCCAATCGACTGGAGTCTCACGTGAACAGTTACCAAATTTTAAAAAAACTTCCTGCAATTAAAGATCAAAAGAATTCTCTTCTTATTTTTGATTCTATTTTAAGCAAGAAGCCTGTACTAAAAAAGTGGATGACTCGATTTCAGTTTAAGTATGCAGTTCAATCGGGTGAAGGATTGAAAAATATAGAAGCTTTGCCTGCGCACCTAAAAAATATTCTGAAGCTTCAGCAAAAAGGCGAGGTAACTTTTAGCAAAATCTATGTTTTAGGTGGTGGTAGTGTAGGCGACTTTGGTGGTTTTATCGCTTCTATTATGAAGCGTGGAATTCCAGTCGTGCAAATTCCTTCTACCTGGTTAGCAGCCTTAGATTCAGCTCATGGTGGTAAAACTGCACTGAATGTTGAAGGTTTTAAAAATCAAGTTGGAACATTTCATTATCCTTCCGATGTTTTGATCGTGAAAGAAGTTTTGGAAACTCAACCTGCAATTCGACTACAGGAAGCTGCCGGAGAGTTCTTAAAAACTGCGCTATTGGGAGGACCTCAACTTTTTACTAAGTTATCTCACTGGAACTGGGTTTTGGGAAAAGTGCAGTGGAAAGATTTGAAAAGTTTCATCGACGTTAAATACTCGGTTCTTAAAAAAGATCCATTTGAACAAAATGGCGTACGTCATGTATTGAACTTGGGTCATACAATGGGGCACGTGTGGGAGGCTACTCACAACATCCCCCACGGCATGGCCATCTATTATGGGCTGCTGTTTGATATGGCCTGGAGCACAAAACTAGGGCTCTTCCAATCGCGAACAGCGCAAAAGATCATGACACTTGATCCATGGGAAAATATTTTTGATATCAAAACGGATAGGAAACTTTTTAACATTGATGAAAAAACTCTGACTCGTCATTTACTTCAGGATAAAAAGAACTCGCAAAAAGGTTTAAGGTATATCTTTGTTAAAAAGCCGGGGCAGACTTTAGTTAAGAATGTTCAAATCAAAGAAATCATAAAAGAATTTCGTCGCCAAAAGAAAATTCTAGAGGATTTCCATGAAGACCTTTGATTTCAAAGGCCAAGTCAGCAGCTCTAAATCGTATTTTAATCGTGCGCTTATTCTTTCCCAATATAAAAAAGATCTAGAAGTGATTGGGGATAGCGAAAGCCAAGATGTTCTTCATTTAAAAAATGCCCTTCGAAATTCCAAATCTGAAATGGAAGTAGGCGAAGGCGGGACCACGCTTCGATTCTTAAGCTTTCTGATGTCCCGAAAGCCTGGAAGCTGGAAGTTAAAAGGTTCTAAAAGACTTTTTAAGCGGCCTCAGGAAGAATTGAAAAACATCTTAGCTCAGGTCGGAGTTAAAACTTCCTTCGGCGAAGATCATATTTCAATTGAATCAACTGGTTGGAAAGAAAACAAAATCATTCGACTAGATTTATCTCA
>JANPPO010000299.1:0-3161 GCA_031428555.1 Bdellovibrionales bacterium
TTTGCACTTCGATATGTTTTTCCTCTGCTCGGTCGTGAACTTGGACTAAAGCTTCTCGCACAGCCATAGCAAGATTCACAGACTGGGTCTGCAAATCCTTATTTTCCATCTCAAGGCGCCCTAACGATCGCACGCTCGATAGCATTCCCGACAGAATGACCATATTTTTAGCAGCGCGAGATTTTTGCTTATCTGTTAAAGCTAATTCTTTAGTCCCAGTTAATTGCTCGATCACAAGGCCCAAAGAAGTCAACGGACTTGATATGTCGTGAACAAGAGAATTTAAAAGTAAACTTTTTAAGTTAAGCTTTTTGTTTGCGCGGGTCAGCTCTGACTTTGAAAAAGATAATTTAAAAAGAAGCGTCGATACAAGTAGAAGCAAAATTGTTCCAACGACAGAGACAACGACAAGAAATAAGCTATGCGCCTTCTGTAGAGGACTCGGTGGAAGTCCCACTGTCATTTTTATATTTTGGTTCATCAGCTTAAATGGGTAAGAGAACATCTCACTAGTCGATTTATTGCCAATTTCTAGCTGAGAATTATTATAATTTGACCAATCAATCTTTAAATAAATATCTTTCCAGTCCTCTTGAATCATTCGATTTTTTAGCCACAGATCAATAGTTATAACCGCGTTAACCCAACCTCTAAATTGCTTTTTTTGATCAAAAATCGGCTCGTAAATGACAACTGCATAAACTCCTTGAAATGTGACAAACCGATGGGACATATAAGCTTTTTTATGAGCTTTGGAATTATCTAAATAAATTAAGAGCTCTCTCTTATCAAACAATGATCGCCCTAGCGCGCCTTTGTTTTCGAGTGCTGGATAAGTTTTTTCTATTATGTGATCCGTGTTAATAAAATTAATTCCATAAAAAAAATCTGGATGACGCTGAGTTAGAGTTTTTGCGACTGTTTCGTAAATATCATTTTCATCTTGCCGATTTACCATATTGAGTTGGCTAGCCGTATTAAGAGTTTCAGCCAGACTGTCAATTTCATTCACTAAATTGGCTGCAATGGCCTTTGCAACGACAGACGATTCTTTTGCATGTAGGTCTTTTTGAATTCGACTATAAACAAGGGTCGTACCTAAGACGAAAATCGCTAAAACAATCGTGGCCAGCGCGGGTGTCGTCCAGTATTTTACTTTACTCATTTCACTTCCCTCAGCCCTCACACTGCTAAGAGTTACATGCAAATGCAAGGGAACAAAATGAGGCCCCCGAAGCACTACCTCTTTACTTCATTAAAAGTTTGGTTCAATCTACGAAACAAGAGGTCCAATAAGTATGAATAAAATGTTATGTTTCATCGTTTTGGCTACGTTTTTAGCTACTGCCGGCTGCAAGTCTTCACGTAAACAAGAAGAAGTTCCCATAGCACGCGATGTCGTGGAAGCTCCGCCGCCAGCACCCGTAGTTCAACCTTGCGCTAAGCTTGGCTCAAAGATTAATTTCAACGACCAACGAATTCTAGCATTTCAGAAACTGGTTCAACTTCAAATTTTAAGAATTAAAGCTCTGCCTATGACCGACGAATCGACACAGGAACTTGGTAAGTTAGAGTCTTTAAGAAGAAGAGTCAGCTACCCTCTTTTAACTTCCTCTCTGCGCCCCCAGGCTGTAACGAAAATACTCACTCGCGAAGCGAAAAATTTTTCGGCGTTTTTACAAAGCCGAAATACGAAAGACCCTCAGTCAAAAACTTTGGATGATGAAATTAATGATCGTTTCTTGCCGCTTTTAGAAAATGAAGAACATTGGAACTGTTTAGAAAAGCCAACTGATTTCGAGGAAGATAAAACAGAATCCGAATAAACTGAATAGGGGCTACGCGATTCCTATTGCTCTAAGCCCTTGTACTAAAGCGACTGCTACTGCGTAAGCGATCAAGTTGAATGCAACTAATTGAATCAGCGCAAGCTTTACGGAATTTGATTCCTTAATCATGATCCCGACCGTGCTTAAACATTGAAGCGCGATCATAAAGAAAAAAATCAGTCCAATGAGGGTCGCCACTGTGAAGATTGGCTGACCATCTGCAAAAGTTGCAGACTTCATTGCTGTCATAAGGCCCGCTTCTTGATCTTCATCGCTGATATTGTAAACAACTGCCAGTGTTGAAACGAAAACTTCCCTTGCCGCAAATGCCGCAAGCAAGCCGACTCCACCGCGCCAATCAAGTCCCATGGGCTCAAAGATGGGCTCGATCTTTTGGCCAACCATTCCAAGATAGCTTGTTTGAATTTTTTCTGAATCCGCTGCCTGGTAATTTGGAAAAGTTGTTCCAACCCAAAGGATCACGGTCAAAACAAAGATCACCGGTCCTGCCCGCGTGATAAAAGATTTTGTTTTCATCCAAGCATGAGTCAACACCACTTGAAATCTTGGCATTCTAAAAAGTGGTAGTTCCAGTAAGAAAAAAGATTTTCGGTCTTGGGGAATAAATTTATTTAAAATCCCCGCAGCTAAAGCGGAGACTACCATGGATCCTATATAAATCGCCGCAAGGGTAAGCCCTGGCATCCACGCTGCATTTCCAGCAAAGATCAGCGCTAGTAAAATTCCGTAGACTGGAAGCCTTGCAGAGCAGCTTAAAAGCGGAATGATGAATCGGACAATCCAGCGCTCACGACTGGAGCTAATATTTCTGGCAGCCATCAAAGCAGGAACAGCACATGCGTAACCAGATAAAAACGGAACGAAACTTCTTCCACTTAAGCCCAGTTTTGAAAAGGGTTTATCAATCAATGTTGCGGCCCTTGCAAGGTAACCGCTTGATTCTAGAAACCCCATCCCAACAAATAATATAAAAATCTGCGGGACGAAAATTAACACAGCTCCGAAACTTGTGATAATTCCGTTCGCTATAAAATCAATGACTAGGTTTTCTGAACCCAGTTCCAGCACTTTGCCTGATAGAAAACCAAACATGGCATCAACCTGTTCCATCAGTGGCGCAGCCAAATAATAGATACTTGAAAAAAGAGCTGTCATGATAAATAGAAACGAAAGTGCGCCGCCCACCGGATGTAAAAGAATTCGGTCCCACTTGAGCGTATCATTCCAAATTTTTGGAATTAAATCTTCCGATTTTTTAAAAACTTCATGAGTCAGTTGTTCTGCCCATTTTCCTTTTGTATCGAGCTGTTC
>JANPPO010000300.1:0-3667 GCA_031428555.1 Bdellovibrionales bacterium
TAGTTGCCTAATTTTAGTTATGCAATACGTGGACATTTATTGGATGGTGTACCCGAACTTCTTCGACGGAAATGTTACTTTCGGAGTAGTAGAAATCGGCATGTTCTGCGGCTTCGCAGGTTTGTTCATATGGGGAATCACAAGCTTCTTCCAAAAGCACAGCTTGGTGCCGGTGAAGGACCCAAGACTTCACGAAGCCATCAACCACCACGTCACTTACTAAAGTAAGCAGCTCACTTTTTTATAAACGACGCGTTAGAGGAAGACCCGCTTAATAAGCGGGTTTTTTCGTCGAGGGTGAGTCAGTCTAGTAGAAAGACCGGATTGCTAATAAGAGGCTGCATGACTTGCGCGGCTCTATGCAACGCAAGGGATTGAGTGCAAAATGGACAGTTTAGCCCGCATGGCATGATGGTACTTCGACTTTTAAAGCTTAGGTTTTGTTCATATGTTCAACAGGTAGATTTTCCTAAATCTTGTAATAACCAAGAATAATAGAATATTTTTTGGTAAGTTGGTCGGCGTCCAACTATTGCAGATCTAGGGGTAAAAATATGGGAACTTTTTTCTTTATATTCATGTTTTTCGCAGCAGCTGCTTCTAACGCGAGTGAGAGCACAAAGTATCAGTGCGCAGTATACAAAACTTACTTTATTGCCGACCCTGATCTTTGCGAAGATCTTTGCACGATCCAATCAGGTCCTCTGCAAGTAGTGAGTTTAGAGTACAATGGCATAGGAGGTTATTTGTACTCTACGAATAGAGGTCGTGCCCAGTATGTAGTTGAACTCAAGGGTCAAAATGAAGTGGTTTTAAATTTTACCTATTATGGAACAGGAATAATGGGCCTCCAGGATAAGAAACAAACATTCAACACACAAAAAGAATCTGTTTCAATTTCATTCGATCCCACTCGATTCACATCGGAAGATTCAAAAGCCGGAAAACTCGCTGAAGTAAAACTCGTTTGCGGTCCTTGATCTAAAACCCTATCTTTTGATGCTTTAGATTCTGAAAAATTGAATGCAATTTGGTCCTACTCCAGGAGCGTTACTTCTTAATCAGCGGCTTTCCGTTTCTGGGGGGGGGATTCGCTACTCGGATTTCTAGAGATGTTCGTTTGCACTGCCATCACTCTGCCTTATGGCGGCTAAACCCTTTTTTTATTTGACCAAATCGTGAGATATCCGATAGTTTGAATGTATGCGTCATTATCTTGGTCTAGTACCATTCATTCAATCAGCTCATTTTTCCAACAGCATGTCTGTTACCACCACGTTGTAATCCTATGTCTCAAATTCAAATTATCCTTCCGGATAACTCCGTTAAAACTTTTGATCATGAACCTTCAGCACTTGAAGTCGCGATGACTATTGGTCCTCGCTTAGCCAAAGAAACTTTGGGTGTTAAAGTTGATGGGGCGAATGAAATTATTGATCTTCGATTGCCGTTAAAAAATAATTCGAAGATTGCGCTCATCACAACTAAAAGTCCTGAGGCGAACGAAGTGCTTCGACATTCGGGTGCACACATTATGGCGGAAGCCGTTCAGAAACTTTGGCCAGAGGTTAAAGTGACGATCGGTCCCGTGATCGATAATGGTTTTTATTATGATTTTGATTCTCCATTTACCTTTACTGAAGACCATTTCGCAAAAATTGAAAAAGAGATGGAAAAGATCGTTCAAAAAGACATTCCGCTTGTTCGCAGTGAAATGAAAATTGAAGATGCCATTGCGACTTTCAAAAACATGAAAGAGCGTTTCAAAGTTGAGTTAATTGAGGGCCTTGCCGCCAAGGGTGAAAAAACCGTTGGTGTCTATCATCAAGGCGAATGGTTTGATCTTTGTAAAGGTCCCCATATTCAGAGCACTGGCCAGTTAAAGGCTTTTAAGCTTTTGAGTGTCGCGGGCGCTTACTGGCGTGGTGACGAAAAAAATCCGATGCTTCAGCGCGTGTACGCAACTGCATTTGGAGATAAAAAAGAGTTAGAACAATATTTAAAAAATTTAGAAGAAGCAAAAAAGCGTGACCACCGAAAACTTGGAAAAGAATTAGGTCTGTTCATGTTTCATGAATATGCACCAGGATCTCCGTTTTTTACTGGTAAAGGCACGATCGTTTATAACGAGCTTCAAAGACTCATGCGGGATCAATATCGTAAATACGGTTACGAGGAAGTGATCACTCCGCAAATTTTTGATGTCAGTCTTTTTAAAACTTCGGGCCACTATGCGAATTACAAAGATGACATGTATTTCATGAAAGCTGACGAACGCGAGTTCAGCGTTAAGCCGATGAACTGTCCGTCTCATTGTTTGCTTTTTTCTTCGACTCATCATTCTTATAAAGAACTTCCAGTTCGTATGGCAGATTTTGGTCGGCTTCATCGCTATGAAAAATCAGGTGCGATGTCGGGATTGACTCGTGTTCGTACTTTTTGTCAGGACGATGCTCATATTTTTTGTTCTGTTGATCAGATGCAAAGTGAGATTGAAAAGTTCATGACAATGTTCAATGAGGTTTACGGCGTTCTAGGTATGACTGATTATAAAATTGGTCTGAGCACTCGACCGGAATCCCGCATGGGCAGTGATGAGATTTGGGATAAAGCGGAAGCAGCCCTTGAAAAAGCGCTAAACAGCTTGGGTATCAAGTTTCACATCAATGCAGGTGACGGTGCTTTTTATGGGCCGAAACTTGATTTCCAGTTTTTCGATGCAATCAATCGCCCTTGGCAGTTGGGGACTCTACAATTAGATTTCAATATGCCCCAGGCGTTCAGTCTCAAGTTTGTCGGTGAGGACAACTCTGAACACCAACCTGTCATGATTCACCGAGCGATTTTAGGATCGCTTGAGCGCTTTATTGGGGTTTATTTAGAGCATACGGCTGGTCACTTGCCACTTTGGTTGGCGCCGGTTCAGGTCGTCATTATGAACGTAACAGACCGCGTAAACGAATACTGCGAAAAGCTTCAAGCAAAGCTTTTCCAGGAAGGCGTCCGGGTTGAGTTTGATCGTAAGAACGAAAAGCTCAATTATAAGATCCGGGAGGCTCAAATGCAGAAAATCCCGTTTATGGTCATTGTCGGTGATCAAGAAGCTCAAAATAATAAGATTTCAGTTCGTTTACGTGACGGAACTAATGTAAATGGATTAGAAGCAGATCAGTTTATTAACGAACTCGTGCAAGCAATCAAAGCACGAGATTTTAAATTGCGACTCTCTCAGGAGTCGCCAGATAACAGCGGCGTATAACTAATACCTAAGGAGGTACACAATCGCAGCACCATTCGAGAGAAAAGATTTTAAGGGCGGTTCAGGCGGAGGAAATTTCCGTGATAAGAAGCGACCGAACGATGGCCTTCGGGTTAATCGCGATATCAGAGCACCACAGATCCGTGTCATCGATGATAATGGCCAGATGATCGGCGTGATGACTGTACCAGAAGCAGTTCGTTTAGCAGAAGACAAAGGCTTAGATCTGATTGAGATCGTTCCCAATGCGACTCCACCAACTTGTAAAATTATGGACTTCGGCAAGTACAAATACGAAAAAAAGAAACAAGAAGCCGCAGCCAGAAAAAAACAGATCATAGTTGTTATTAAAGAAATTCAAATGCGTCCTCGCACTGATCAACATGACTTTGAAACTAAAATGCGTCA
>JANPPO010000301.1:0-2689 GCA_031428555.1 Bdellovibrionales bacterium
ATTCATTAGTTGTCCTTAGCCTTCAAATTATATTCTTTTATTTTTTTATACAAATTAGATTTAGATACATCGAGCATTTGAGCGGCTTTTTCCATGTCAGTCTCGAGATCGAGGCATTTTTGAATGACACTGGCCTCGAAATTCTCAACTAACTTGTTAAGTCCCACGGTAAAATCAAAATTTTCAGTCTTTTGCGAAATAGACCCTGTCGAGGGTTTTACCCAGCGGGCGACATCTTCACTTCGAATGAGCGGCAGGGGAGAAGTCAGCGCCAATTGTTCACAAACTCTTTTGAGCTCACGAACATTACCAGGCCAATTGTAGCTTTTTAAAGTTTCGATACCATCTTGAGTTAAAGTTTTGTTGTATCGGGGCTTTTGTTTTTCTAAAAAAAATTCTGCTAACACTTGAATGTCATCTAATCGTGCTTTTAAGGGCGGAAGCTGAATTTTTTGAGAATTCAGTCTAAAGTAAAGATCTTCTCTAAACTTTCCTTCTTTAACCATGACATCAATTGGTTTATTGGAAGCTGCAATGATTCGCGTTTGAACTTTTTGCGAATCTTTGGCGCCCACTTTCCGAATTTCACCGGATTCAAAAAATCTTAAAAGTTTTGCCTGATGCTGAAGGGGAAATTCTTCGATTTCGTCTAAAAACAAATCACCGCCGTGGGCGGCTTCGATAAGTCCAATCTTAGTTTGATCAGCGCCCGTAAAGGCACCTTTCACATGGCCAAACATTTCGCTTTCAAATAAATTTTCTGCGATCGCAGCAATATTCACTGGGATAAAAGGTCTTTCGTTTTCCTGCTCGTGCAAAATGCGGGCGACGACTTCTTTTCCTGTTCCGGTTTCACCTTCGATTAAAACTGGAGTAGTCTCGCCTTTTAATCTTGCTAAAGTTTTTTTCAAGTCTTGAGAAATTTGCGATTGCCCAATCCAAGTTGTTTCGCGATTTGTTTGCGAAACATTTCTTAAGTACCAAAGTGCTTCGGCTTTTTCTAAAATTGAATGAACTTCATCCACTTGCCATGGCTTTCCTAAGAATCTTTGTGCACCATTTTTTAAAGATTTTTCCATGATCTCGCGATTCCAATCACCAGAAGCCGCAACAATTTCTAAGTGAGGCTGCATCTCAGATAATTTTTTTATCACCTCAAGCCCTTCAGGCTTTGTAGAGTTTTTAGTTAAGTGCATATCAACGAACGCGAGATGAAAAAATTTATCAAAGGGAACAAGGTTCGGATCTTGGCAACTAATGACACGCCATTGTTTTGGCACAATGAGTTTGAGGGATTGATGAAGAAGTGGATCATCATCAACAAATAAAAGTGAAAATTCTCTAATTTGAGTCATCGCTTTATTTTCTCTTTCATGATTCAGTTAGACGAGTGTTATTGCATCACGTTACTTGTCGTAACCAAACCTTTTTGATGGGATGACTTACAAGATCATGAAAACTAAAATTCTGTTAGTTGAAAATATTCATCCGGTGGCTCAAGAACGACTTCAAAAAGATGGCTACGCCGTCGATATGATCAAAGATTCTCCGAGTGAAAAAGAGCTCATCAAAATGCTCGCAAACTATCACGCACTGGGCATTCGCTCGAAAACAGAAGTCTCAGATCGCGTGTTTAAAGAGTGTCCGCATTTGCTGGCGATTGGTGCTTTTTGCATTGGAACTAACCAAATTAAACTTCAATCAGCAAAGAACCACGGCGTGCCTGTTTTTAACGCACCTCATGCGAATACTCGCTCGGTTGCTGAACTTGTCATTGCTGAAATGATTGCTCTATCTAGACAATTGGGTGACCGAAATTCGAAAGCTCACGTCGGTGAGTGGGTTAAATCTGCTGAAGGCTCAAAAGAAGTGCGCGGTAAAACCTTGGGAATTATTGGTTACGGTCACATCGGTAGCCAACTTTCGGTACTTGCTGAAAGCATGGGCCTTCAAGTTATTTTCTACGATATCGTTAAAAAATTACCGCTCGGAAATGCAAAATTAATGAGATCCCTTGAGGACGTTCTTCATCAATCAGATTTTATTTCTCTGCATGTTCCAGAAACTCCGCAGACAAAAGATATGATTGGTAGCGCTGAACTGAAGCAGATGAAAAAAGGTTCTTACGTTATCAATGCCTCGCGAGGTTCCGTAATCGTCATTGATGATTTAGTCGCTGCATTAAAATCGGGTCATATAGCCGGCTGCGCAATCGATGTGTTTCCACAAGAACCAGCTAGCAACAAAGATAAGTTTAAATCCTCGCTGCAGGGCATACCAAATGTCATTTTAACTCCACATATCGGAGGTAGTACAGAAGAGGCTCAATATGCTATTGGTTTAGAGGTAGCTGACAGTTTTCGTAAGTTTTTATCCTATGGTTCGACGCTCGGAAGTGTTAACTTTCCCCATATTGATCTGCAAAAGGGCAAACTTGCGAAGCGGATCTTGAATGTGCATAGAAATGAACCGGGCGTTTTGGGTGAAATCAACGGACTCGTTTCAGAGGCTCAGGCCAACATTCAGGCTCAGGCACTTTCAACGGATGAAAGTATTGGCTACTTGGTCATGGATATTGAAGCAAAGCACATCGAATCTTTGGCAGAAGAGATTCAGAAACTAAAACGAAGTATTAAAACAAGGGTGGTTTAAGCATGAATTTTAGAAATCTTTTAGCTGGGTTATTTTT
>JANPPO010000302.1:0-14897 GCA_031428555.1 Bdellovibrionales bacterium
CGAGGTTTTCCGCTCCTGGCTTACCTCTCGAAATTATTCTTAAAATTCTTTTTGACACGGGTCGTGTGTTTGGGCATATTTCGGCACTCGTGACTTTTTTTCTTACAAAAAACCTCCCCGGTTTATCAGGCCGCCAGGCCACAGGGGACAAGTTTTCGATGGGGAATCTAAGAACCGGATTAACAGTTGAACTTAAAAATTTAACTAACAATAGACACTTAAAACAAAAGAGTGAGTACTATGCAAAGTCAGAAGATCAGAATCCGCTTGAAAGCGTTTGATCATAAGCTTCTTGATCAATCGACTAAAGAAATCGTCGAAACAGCTCGACGTACTGGTGCGCGTGTAGCGGGACCGATCCCACTTCCTACACGTATCAACAGATTCACAGTTTTACGTTCTCCTCACGTAGATAAAAAATCTCGTGAGCAATTTGAGATCAGAACTCACAAACGAATGCTCGACATTTTAGAGCCCACACAACAGACAATTGATCAGCTAATGAAATTAGACCTTTCAGCTGGTGTGGATGTTGAAATTAAACTTTCAGCAGTGTGAAACAGGAGTAACCCGTGAGCGAAACAAACACTCAAGAAATCAAGCTGAACGGACTCTTTTTATTTAAAGAGGGTATGGCGACAGTATTCAACGAACAAGGTGAAGCTGTTCCCGTTACAGTATTACGTTATGAACCTTGGGTTGTAGCCCAAGTTAAAACAAAAGCGACAGATGGCTATGAAGCTATTCAATTAGCATGTAGCTCTCGAAAAGCTAAAAACAGCAACAAAGCTGAACGTGGACATTTCGCAAAAAGCGGAATGGAAAACGGCGCTCGTTTCGTAAAAGAAATGCGTCAAGCTTTGCCTGATGGTGCAGCTATCGGTTCTGCAGTTTCTATCGAAAGTCTTGCTAAAGGTGATGTTGTCAAAATGACTTCAAAATCTAAAGGTAAGGGTTTCGCTGGCGTTTTAAAAAGATGGAATTTTGCTGGAGGACCTGCAACGCACGGATCCCACTTCCATCGTCAACCTGGATCAAGCGGTAACAGAACTTGGCCCGGTCGAGTAATGCCTGGTAAGAAATTTCCTGGTCATTTAGGTGATGAAGTCGTTACGGTTCGTAACGTTGTTATTGTCGAAGTGAATCCTGCAGAAAAAGTTCTGTTGGTAAAAGGACCTGTGCCTGGCGCTCGTCACACTCTTGTTAAATTGGTGAAGGAGTAATCATGGCTACAGTTGAAGTATTAAACTGGAAAAAAGCTAAAGTCGGAACAGTAGATCTTCCTGCTAACACGTTTGAAGTGGAAGTAAAGCCTGCGGTTCTTCACTCGGTTGTAAAATGGCAATTAGATTCTCGTCGTCAAGGAACAGCTGCTACTAAGACTAAGGGTCTTGTAAGCGGTGGTGGTAAAAAGCCATTCAAGCAAAAAGGAACTGGTAATGCTCGTCAGGGTTCTACTCGTTCACCTTTAATGCCTGGAGGCGGAACTACTTTCGGACCTGAACCACGTGATTATTCATTCGCAATGCCTAAAAAGGTTCGCCGTTTAGGTCTTAAGATGGCTCTTTCTTACTTGTTAAAAGAAGGAAAGCTATTTGTTGTTGAAAACATGAAAACAGATGGCAAGACCAAAGCTCTTTCTAAGCAATTAGAAGACTTCGGAATTAAAAAAGCTGTTTTAGTTGATGTAAAATCTGAAGACACAATGAAAAGAGCATCTCGCAATTTACAAACTTACCGATACTACGGTGTTGCAGGTTTGAATGTGTTTGATCTTTTAAAATACGACGCTGTTGTATTAACAAAAGATTCTGTCGCAGACATTGCTGACAGATGTTCATTAGAGGTAAAGCGATGAAAATTATCATCAAAACCCCAATTATAACTGAGAAGAATACTCTTCACCAGGCAGCTGGCGTTTACGTATTCGAAGTTGATAAGACCGCGACTAAAACTGAAATTAAAAAAGCAGTTGAAAATGGTTTCAAAGTAAAAGTTACGGGAGTGCGCACAGCAAATGCTCGTGGCCGCTCTAAAATGACTAAAATGGGCCAAACAAAGGCGCCTCACTGGAAAAAGGCTTTTGTTAAGCTTGCAGCCGGTGAGAAAATCGCCGTGTTTGAGGGAGCATAATCATGGGAATAAAAACATTTAGCCCTCGCTCAGCTGGTTTACGTGGAAAGACAGGTTTCGATTTCGCGGAAATCACAAAAGATTATCCAGAAAAGTCGTTAACGACGCCTATCCGCAGAACTGCTGCTCGAAATAACACGGGCCAGATTACTATGCGTCACGTTGGTGGTGGTCATAAACGCCGCTTCCGTATCATAGATTTCAAACGCACTAAATTAGAAGTTCCAGCAAAAGTTATCGCGATTGAGTACGATCCGAACAGAACAAGTCGTATCGCTTTGATTGGTTATACTGATGGTGAAAAGGCTTATATTATTGCTCCAGTTGGTTTGAATGTTGGAGACATTGTCATGTCTTCTGATAAAGCCGACATCAAGCCTGGAAATACTCTAACATTAAACGCAATCCCTGTTGGTACAACAATCCACAACGTTGAACTTCGCCCTGGTAAAGGCGCGCAAGTTTGTCGTGGTGCTGGTGCAAGTGCTGTTCTTCTTGGAAAAGAAGAGCAATACTGCTTAGTTCGGTTACCATCTGGTGAAATCAAAAAAGTATTATCTGTATGTAAAGCCTCTATTGGGCAAGTTGGAAACACTGACAACGAAAACATCGCTTACGGTAAAGCCGGTAAGTCTCGTTGGTTAGGTGTTAGACCTTCTGTTCGTGGTATGGCGATGAATCCAGTCGATCACCCATTGGGTGGTGGTGAAGGCGTGGGTAAAGGACATCATCCTGTTACTCCGTGGGGTCAACCTAGCAAGGGCTACAAGACTCGTCACAATAAACGTACTGATTCAAGCATCGTGAAGAGAAGAAAGTAAGGGTGAACTATGGCTCGTTCAGTTAAAAAAGGTGCATTTGTAGACCACCACTTAGCAAAGAAAATTGAAGTGGCAATCGAGAAAAGCGATAAAAAAGTGATCAAGACTTGGTCACGTCGTTCGACTATTTTGCCAGACTATATTGGACTGACATTAGCGGTTCACAATGGTCGTAAGTTTGTTCCAGTTTATGTGACTGAAAATATGATCGGTCACAAGTTGGGTGAATTTGCGCCTACTCGAACTTTCCATGGTCACGCAGAGAAAAAAGCTGCTCCGGCAGCTGCTCCAGCGGCAAAGAAATAGGTTGAGGTAAGAGATGGAAGCAGTAGCAAAATTAAAATATGCAAGAGTCGGAGCTCAAAAAGCTCGCTTAGTCGCTGATTTAGTTCGCGGCAAAGAAGTTGGACAAGCTATCAAGACTTTGACTTTTTTGAATAAAAAATCGGCTCTTATGATTAAGAAATTAATCGAGTCAGCAGTAGCTAATGCTGATTATAAAAAGACAATGGACTTAGACAAGCTCTTCGTAAAAACAATTTACGTTGATAAAGGGCCTGTTTTGAAAAGATTCCGTCCGCGCGCTCAAGGTCGTGCATACGGAGTTAGAAAACAGACTAGTCACATTAACGTAGTACTTGAGGAGAAATAAGCGTGGGACAAAAAGTAAACCCGATAGGCTTAAGACTTGGCGTAATTAGAACTTGGGACTCGCGATGGTACGCTAAGGGCCAAACATACTACGACAATCTTCATGAAGATTTACGATTACGTAGTTACTTAAAAGCGAAATTGAAACACGCTGGTGTTGCAAAGATTGAAGTAGAAAGAGCTGCTAAAAAAGTTAAGCTTATCATTTCAACTGCGCGTCCTGGTGTTGTGATTGGTAAAAAAGGAACTGGAATTGACGCTCTTAAAGCTGAAGTTCAAAAGTTAACTCCAAACGAAGTTTTCTTGAGCATTCAAGAAATTCGTAAACCTGACGTTGATGCTCAACTTGTAGCCGAGAACATAGCTCTTCAATTAGAAAAGCGTATCTCTTGGAGACGAGCTCTGAAAAAAGCTATCGCAGCAGCAATCAAGGGTGGCGTTAGAGGTATTAAAGTTCGCGTATCTGGTCGTTTAGATGGAGCAGAGATTGCTCGTTCTGAATGGTATAATGAAAAGAGTGTCCCTCTTCATACACTTCGCGCTGATATCGACTACGGTACTGCAGAAGCACTTACAGCATACGGAATTATCGGTATGAAAGTATGGATCTACAAGGGTGACATTATGTCTGCCCGTGAGGTTGAGGAGGCTGGCCGTGTTAAGTCCTAAGAGAGTTAAATGGCGTAAGCAGTTTGTTGGAAACGCTCGTGGTTTTGCCGCTCGTGGTGCTAACTTAGATTTCGGAGATTACGGTCTTCAGGTAATTGAAGAGGGTCGTTTGACTGCTCGACAATTAGAAGCTGCTCGTATTGCGATTTCTAGATCAGTTAAGCGTGGTGGTAAAGTTTGGGTACGCGTGTTCCCAAATATTCCAGTAACAAAAAAACCTGCTGAGACTCGTATGGGTAGCGGTAAAGGTAATCCAGAATTTTGGATTGCACGTTGTTTACCAGGAAAAGTTCTTTTTGAAATGAATGGTGTAACTCGTGAACAAGCAAAAGAAGCTTTTGAAAGAGCAATGCACAAGCTTCCTTTCAAAACTCGATTCTTGGTGCGGGAGTAATTATGAAATTTACAGAGATTAAAGATATGTCAGTAACAGAGCTTATGAAAAAACGTTCGGGATTAAGCGAACAACTTTTTGAAGCTCGAATGAAAAACTCCATCGGCCAAATGGCGAGTCCACTTCAGATTCGTCAATTACGTCGCGATATCGCCCGAATTAATACGGCGATTGTGGGCAAAGCAACTTCAAAGAAGTCTTCTTAAGGTAGGATGTTATGGCAAAAAAGCAAGCTGCTGAAAAAACTGAACTAGCTCCTCGCGGTCGTAAGATCGAAGTTGTTGGTGAAGTCGTAAGCAATAAGATGCAAAAAACAATTTCAGTTTTGGTTTACCGCATGGTTCGCCACAAAAAATACGGCAAGTTCTTGAAAAAGACTTCTGTATTTAAAGCGCACGACGAAAAAGGTCAGGCGAAGATGGGTGATATCGTACGTATTCACGAAACACGTCCACTCAGTAAGACTAAGCGTTGGGCTTTGTCTGAAGTAGTGGAAACAGCGAAATAAGGGTCGAGGTTTAATATGATTCAAATGCAAACTCGATTAAATGTTGCGGATAACTCTGGTGCAAAAGAAGTTATGTGTATCAAAGTATTGGGCGGCTCTCACAAAAGAGTAGCTTCAATTGGCGATATTATAGTTGTCTCTATTAAAGAAGCACTTCCTAACTCAAAAGTTAAGAAGGGTGATGTGGCTAAAGCGGTTGTTGTTAGAACAATCCACAAGTTGAGAAGAGCAGACGGGTCTTATATCCGTTTTGATGATAACTCAGCCGTGTTGATCAACGCAGCTAAAGAGCCAATTGGAACTCGTATCTTTGGACCAGTAGCCCGTGAACTTCGTGCGAAGCAATTCGTGAAGATCGTGTCTTTGGCGCCAGAAGTACTTTAGATTGTTTTAATTAAAAGGTCCATTGGGCCTATGAGGTAGAATGTGAGTCGGTTACAAGATAAATACACAAAGGAAATTGTTCCTGAGATGATGAAGCAGCAGGGCTACACAAGCACTATGCAAGTTCCTCGTCTTGAAAAAATCGTAATCAGCGTTTGTACTAGCGAAGCTGTTCAGAACCCAAAAGTTCTTAACAACGTAGCTGACGAGATTTCTACGATTGCGGGACAAAAAGCAGTTATTACTAAATCTAAGAAAGCGATCTCAAATTTTAAATTGAGACAGGGCTTGGCGATTGGCGTTCGCGTGACTTTACGCCGTGATAAAATGTGGTACTTCTTAGATAAGTTGAATAACTTGGCTTTGCCTCGCGTTCGTGACTTCCGCGGTTTACCTACTAAAGGTTTTGATGGCCGTGGTAATTACAACATGGGCCTTAAAGAACAAATCGTGTTTCCTGAAATTAACTATGACAAAGTCGACAAGACACGTGGTATGAACATCACCATCTGTACATCGGCACCAACGGACGCAGAAGGCAGAGCTTTGTTAGAAGCACTCGGTATGCCTTTTAGAAAGTAAGGAGTGAATTTTGGCTAGACTTGCTGCAATTCAAAAAAATAATAGACGTAAAGAGAAATCTTCTCGTTATTACAAATATAGAAAAGAACTTCGCGCTAAATCTCTTAACGAGAAATTAAGTGATGAAGAAAAACAAGCTGCTTTTGTAAAGTTACAAAAGCTTCCTAAGGACACTATTCCTAATCGCGTAATCACTCGATGCGTGTTGTCTGGTCGTCCTCGTGGAAATTACAAAAAGTTCGGTCTTTCAAGGATCGCATTCAGACAACTTGCCTTAATTGGTAAATTGCCTGGAGTTACTAAGGCTAGCTGGTAGGGGATAAAATGGACAAAGTTGGACAATTTTTAACTCAAGTGCGAAATGCCTCAATGGCTAAGCATGAGAAAGTGGATATTCCTGCTTCTCGTATCAGAGCTGGTATTGCTCAGATCCTACAGGAGATTGGCTTTATTCGGTCTTTCAAAGTAGCGAAGGATTCTAAACAAGGAATCATGCGCGTTTATTTAAAATATGATGAAAACGGTCACTCTGCGATTACTGCGATTAATAGCGTAAGTACTCCAGGACGACGAGTTTATGTACACGCAACTAACATTCCGAATGTTCGTTCTGGCACTGGTATGACTATCTTGAGCACAAGCCAAGGTATCATGAGCGGCGCTGATGCGACTAAGAAGAATGTTGGCGGCGAAATCCTCTGTGAAATTTGGTAGGTGAAATATGTCACGTGTAGGTAAAGCGCCAGTCAATTTTGATGACAAAGTTCAAGTAACTGTTACGCCTGGAAACGAAGTTATCGTTAAGGGTGCGAAGCACAGCCTGAACATTAAGTTAAAACCTGAAGTAACTGCTAAAGTTGAAAACAAGCAAATCATACTTGTTCGCAACAAAGAAACTAAAGTTGCCCGATCTCTTCATGGTCTCTATCGTGCTTTACTTCAAAACGCTGTAACTGGTGTTTCTAAAGGTTTCACGAAAGTTCTTGAACTTCATGGAGTAGGTTACCGAGCAACAGTTGCTGGAAAAAAATTGGAACTTTCTTTGGGCTTCAGCCATCAAATTATTTTTGATATCCCTGAAGGTATTGAAGTTAAAGTTGATAAGCAAACTGCGGTTTCTATTAGCGGTCCTAGCCGCGATTTAGTTGGTCAAGTAGCTGCGAAAGTACGCTCTTTTAGACCACCTGAGCCTTATCTTGGTAAGGGCGTAAGATACCAAGGTGAAAACATCCGTCGTAAAGCCGGCAAGTCGGCAGGTAAGTAGGAATTATGAAAATTAAAGTTCGTAAGCATACAGCAGAAAGAAAAGCGAATCGCCTAAAAAAGAAGATTCGTATTCGCAAAACCGTGACGGGTACAGAAGAGCGTCCGCGTCTTGTCGTATTTCGTAGCTCAGGCCACATGTACGCTCAAGTTGTTAACGATGTAACTGGAACTACTTTAGCTGCAGCCTCTTCGTTAAAAGTTAAAGAAGCTGCAAGCGGTGTAGATCAAGCCAAATCAGTTGGTCTTGAAGTAGCTAAAGCAGCTTTATCAAAAAATATTAAGAACGTTGTATTTGATCGCAACGGATTCATCTATCACGGACGTGTAAAAGCTTTGGCTGATGCTGCTCGTGAAGGTGGATTGAACTTCTAAGGAGAGACTTGTGGATAATAAAGTAGCATCTGATTTTGAAGAACGTGTAGTTGCGATCAATCGTGTAACTAAAGTTGTTAAGGGTGGCCGACGCTTCTCTTTCGCAGCATTAGTCGTAATTGGCGATAAAAATGGTCAAGTTGGCTTCGGAACAGGTAAAGCTGGCGAAGTTCCAGAGGCAATCGGCAAAGCTTCGCGCGCCGCTAAAAAAGCTTCTCATATGATGGAACTTAAAGAGGGAAGAACTATTCCTCACGAAGTAATTGGAAAATTTGGCGCTGCCAAAGTGGTAATGAAGCCAGCAGCTGCTGGAACTGGTGTTATCGCAGGTGGAGCTGTTCGTGCAATTCTTGAATCAGTTGGAATTCGTGACATCCTCACTAAGTGTGTTGGAACTCGTAACCCACATAACGCTGTAAGAGCCACACTTGATGGTTTACGACAGCTTAAGAACCAAAAGTAAGGGAGTGACTTATGGCTAAAACATTTAAGGTCACATTAAAAAGATCAATGATCGCATGTTCACAAACTCAACGTGAAACAATCCGATGCTTAGGTCTAAAAAAGATTCGTCAGTCGGCAGTGGTTTTAGATAACCCTGCTAATCGTGGTCAAATTTTAAAAGTTCAGCATTTAATCGATGTTGAAGTGGTTAAGTAGGAGTTGGTATGAGTTTATTAAGTAAATTATCTCCTGCGGAAGGTTCTACTCACTACAGAAAAAGAGTGGGTCGCGGAATTGGATCTGGCTTAGGCGGATATTCTGGTAAGGGCGGAAAAGGTCAAACTCAAAGATCTGGTGGCGGAATCCGTCGCGGTTTTGAGGGTGGTCAAACTCCTTTACATCGTCGTTTGCCTAAATTTGGTTTCAGCAACGTCGCTTTCGAAATTAAATATCAAATTATCAATCTATCTCAGTTTGAAAAAGTGAAAGGCGAAATTTCGCCAGAAACTCTTGTTAAAGCTGGGCTTGTTAAAAAGAATGATCTAGTTAAGATTTTAGCTCATGGTGAGCTAAAATCTGCGGTAACCGTTAAAGCTCATAAATTCAGTGAAAAAGCCAAAGAGGCAATTGAAAAAGCTGGCGGCAAAGTAGAAGTTTTAGGTCTTTAATTTAAGTAGAATTTTACTATTCTAAGGAATCAACGGATGGCTCTCAACGAGAATGGCAACAAGAATTCAGAATTAACAAAACGGATTTTGTTTACGCTTGGAATGTTAGCGGTTTACAGACTTGGTGTCCACGTTCCGACACCAGGTGTGGATGCTGTTGCAGTCATGGCTTTCTTTAAAGCACAAAGCGCTGGTATTTTCGGCTTATTCAATACATTTACTGGCGGAGCCTTAGAGCAATTTAGTATTTTTGCTTTGGGAATTATGCCGTATATTTCTGCTTCGATTATTTTTCAGCTTTTAACTTCTGCAATTCCTTCCTTAGAAGCTCTTAAAAAAGAAGGCTCTTCAGGACAAAAGAAAATCCAACAGTATACTCGCTATGCGACTATTCTTTTGGCAATTGTTCAAGGTTACGGAATGAGCACATGGCTGATGAATTCTGCAGGCCCTGCAGGGGAAAGACTCGTCTTGTCTCCAGTAGTTGGTATCTTGCCATTCAAAGTTATGACAATCCTTACATTAACTGCAGGAACTTGTTTTGTTATGTGGTTAGGGGAACAAATTACTGATCGTGGTATCGGTAATGGAACTTCACTTATCATCTTTACTGGTATCGCAGCTTCCATCCCATCAGGTGCAAGCAGACTTTACGAGCTTGTTGCTAATGGTGAGTTAAAAGCAATTGTTGCGTTGATCATCATTCTTTTCATGATCGCTATCATCGCTGGTGTGATCTACATGGAAGTTGCTCAACGTAGAATCACGATTCAATATTCTCAACGAGGCCAAATGGGTCCGCAGTCGATGGCCGCTCCAAGCAGTCATCTACCAATTAAGATTAACTTTGCTGGTGTTATTCCTCCAATCTTCGCAAGCTCGCTTTTGATGTTCCCTGCAACGATGGCAAGTTTCACAAGTACTCCTTGGTTGAAGGCGCTACAGGATTCTTTGAATCCAACGGGCATTATCTTTAATATTTTATTCGTAGCTTTGATTATTTTCTTTAGCTTTTTCTACACGGAAATCGTTTTCAACTCTAAAGAAGTTGCTGAAAATTTGAAAAAATACGGCGGCTTTATTCCTGGAGTTCGTGCAGGAAGCAGTACTTCTGAATTTATTGAAAGAGTTCTTGAAAGAGTAAACGTTGCTGGCTGCGTATACCTCAGTGTGGTGTGTGTGCTTCCGGTGATTCTTTCTAGTTACTTTCAACTGCCATTCTTTTTTGGCGGTACAAGTTTGCTTATTCTCGTAGGTGTGGCATTGGATACTGCTCAGCAGATTCAATCTCATTTACTTACATCAAAGTATGAAGGCTTCCTGAAAGGCGCGAAAATTCGCAGCAGGAGGGTTCAGTATTGAACATCATTCTTTTTGGCGCTCCTGGTGCCGGTAAGGGAACCCAGTCTGCGATTTTGATTGAACGAAATCAAATGAAGCAAATATCAACTGGTGATTTATTCCGAGCCGCTATCAAGAACAAAACTGAATTAGGACTGAAAGCTCAGTCCTACATGGATAAAGGGGAACTCGTACCAGATTCAATCGTGATTGGAATGGTCGAAGAAGTTCTTAAGACCGATGATGGGTCGTTTATCTTGGATGGATTTCCTAGAACTGTTACTCAGGCAGAGGCACTGGATGGCCTCTTGAACAAAATACAAATGAATATCGGCAAGGCCATCTTCCTAGAGGTACCTTACCAAACTCTTTTGAAACGCCTTACGGGACGTAGGGTATGTAAGAGTTGTGCGACTGTTTATCACGTTGAGTCAAAACCGACTGTTAAAGTTGGTGTGTGTGATTCTTGTGGTGGAGAAGTTGTACAGAGAAATGATGATAAAGAAGATGTCATCGCGAATCGCCTCAAAGCATACGAGGAATTTACGATGCCGCTTAAGAATTATTACAAAGAAACTGGATTATACGTAGAGGTGGATGGCAATCGAGATACTGAAAATGTTTATAAGTCAATTCGCGCTTTAATGAGCTAGACATTGATTCGTTTTTGGTGCTAACTTGCGTCCCTTGATTCTCGAATAAAGGTATTTAATAAAATACCCAATGGAGTGATAGAAATGAAAGTCCGACCATCGGTAAAGAAAATTTGCAACAAATGCAAAGTCATTAAGCGCAAAGGCGTTATTCGCGTTATTTGTGAAAACTCTAAACATAAGCAAAGGCAGGGCTAAAAAATGGCTCGTATAGCTGGCGTTGATCTTCCTAGAAACAAACGCATTGAAATCGCATTAACATATATTTTTGGAATCGGCCGTAAGCGCGCTCGTGATATTTGCAAAGTTGCGCAAATTCCAGATACTTTAAGAACTGATAATTTAACTGACGATCATATCGCTCGAATTCGTGCGTATGTAGAACAAAGCTTCAAAATTGAAGGTGATCTACGTCGTGACATTGGTATGTCAATCAAACGTCTTATGGATCTCAATTGCTTTCGCGGCATCCGCCACAGAAAAGGTCTTCCAGTACGTGGACAGAATACTCGCTCTAATGCGCGTACTCGTAAGGGTCCTAAGAAGACAGTCGCGAATAAGAAAAAAGCAGTATAGGGAGCCATTAAGAAATGAACACTGTAGATAAAAAACAAACTACGAAGAAAAAAGTTAAAAAAAACGTACCGCAAGGAAACTGCTATATTCAAGCTGGTTTTGGTAATGTCATTGTAACGATGACAGATCCCAAGGGTGATACTGTGTCTTGGTCCTCTGCTGGACACTTAGGCTTCAAAGGAAGCCGTAAAGGTACACCTTTTGCCGCGCAGATGGCTGCTGAAGACGCCGCAAAGAAAGCTATGGAAGCAGGTATGAAATCGTGTGATGTCTTTTTGACCGGTCCTGGTGCTGGTCGTGAGCCCGCAATCCGTGCGATTGCTGCAATTGGAATGAAAGTTCTTTCTATGAAGGACACAACTCCAATTCCTCACAATGGATGTCGCCCACCTAAGCGTCGTAGAATCTAATAAATAAGAGGAGTACTGAGTGAGCTGTATCAATAACAGTGTATGTAAACTATGCCGCCGTGAAAACGCTAAGCTGTTTTTAAAGGGCGACCGTTGCTACACAGATAAATGTTCGTTTGAGCGCCGTCCATATCCACCGGGCCAACATGGCCAACAGAGAATTAAATTTTCTGATTTCGCTCTTCAACTTCGCGAGAAGCAAAAGACAAAGCGTTGGTATGGTCTTTCTGAAAAACAATTTAGCCGCTATTTCGATAACGCTTCTAAATCAAAAGATTTGACTGGTTTAGCACTACTCAAATCACTTGAAATGAGACTTGATAACGTACTTTACACATTAGGGTACGCAAATTCTCGTCGTGAAGCTCGACAACTTGTAAAGCATAACCACGTGTTACTGAATGGTAAACGCGCCAACATCCCAAGTTTATTGGTAGAAAAAGGCGACGCTATTCAGTTAACGGAATCAGCAAAAGGTCACACCAGCGTAATGGCTGCGATCCAAGCTGTAAGCCGTCGTACAATTCCATCGTGGTTAGAGGCGAATCATGGTTCTTTTTCTGGCATGGTGAAAGACGTTCCTACACGGGACGAAGTCACTGCTCCGGTCGAAGAAAACATGGTTGTTGAGTACTATTCTCGTTAAGATTTAAAAGTCAGGGGTTAAGCTATGCAAGAGCATTATTATAAATTCTGGAGAGATCTTATTAAGCCTAAAGGTTTTGAGGTTGATAAAGAGTCTCTTCGTGATGAGTACGGGAAGTTTGTCATTCGTCCACTAGAGCGCGGCTTTGGTGTAACGCTTGGAAACTCTCTTCGTCGAATTCTTTTGAGCTCCATGATGGGTTCTGCTGTTTCAGCAGTTCGCTTCGATGGCGTTCTTCATGAGTTCACGACAATTCCCGATGTCTTAGAAGACGTAACTGATATTATTTTGAACTTAAAAGAAGTTCGATTTAAGCAGTACACTTCTGAGCCTGTCACTTTGAAGATCTCTAAAAAGGGACCTGGCAAAGTAACAGCCGCTGATATTCAAGTGACCGATAAAATCGAAATCTTGAATAGAGATCAACATATCGCAACTTTGGGCGCGAACGCGAACTTCAGTGCGGAAATCATTGTGGCTTTTGGTCGCGGTTACGTTCCGGTTGAAAATCGTGAAACAGATTTACCCGTTGGATTCATCGGCGTAGATGCTTTGTTCAGTCCAATCCGTAAAGTGAACTACGCTGTATCGAATGCACGCGTGGGTCAAAGAACTGATTACGATGCGTTGACTCTTGAAGTATGGACTGACGGTTCTTTAAAGCCTGAAGAGACTATCTCTTTGGCTTCTAAGATCATGAAAGAACAACTTCAGATCTTTCTTACATTTGACGAAGCTATGGAGCCTCAAGAAGAAAAAAGAGATCCTTCTTCTCCGCAGCTTAATGAAAACTTGTTCCGTTCAGTGGATGATTTGGAACTTTCGGTTCGTTCAGCAAATTGCCTTAAGAATGCCAACATTCGCTTTATCGGTGAATTAGTTGTTCGTTCTGAAGCTGAAATGTTGAAGACGAAGAATTTTGGTCGCAAATCATTGAACGAAATCAAAGAGATTCTTACTGAAATGGGGCTTGGTCTTGGAATGAAGATCGACGGATGGCCACCTCCAGGATGGGATCCAAACACAGCTCCGCAGATCACTACAAAGCGTGAGCAGGTTTAGAGGTAAAATATGTCATCGCATAGAAGAAGAGTTAAAAAATTTAATCGGAACTCTAAAACACGATTGGCTTTATTCAGAGGTCTCATGACTTCTTTGGTAGAGCACGGTCGTATTAAGACAACGGTTGATAAAGCTAAAGAAACAAGAAGACACATTGAAAAGTTGATCACACTTGGTAAAAAAGGTGACGTATCTTCTCGACGTCTTATCATTGCTCGCCTCAACAATGTTGATGCAGCTGGTGTTATCGTTGACGATATTTCTAAGCGAATGCAGGCACGCCCAGGCGGTTACACTCGTGTTATTAAGATTGGTCGACGACCAGGTGATACAGCTGAAATGGCATTCCTAGAATTCGTAGATTACGACTGGGCCGCTAAAGCTGGCGAAGCTGATTCTGAAACTAAAACTAGCGCAAAAAAGGCTGATAAGAAAAGCCCAGTAGCAAAAAAAGTTAAGAAGGTAACAACTTCTAATCTTGTAGCTAAGAAAAAGCGCGCAGTTAAAGCTAAGAAAAAAGCCCGTCTTGCATCTAGAGCTTAATTAGCTGATTTCGAAATTATTAAATAAAAAACCCAAGGGCAAAATCCTTGGGTTTTTTATTTAATAATGGCTAAGGCTTTTCTTAACCCTCGAACTTAGGTACAAATATAAACTATGAAACATTATATCAAGCCACTTCTGATTCTCTTGCCGATCATAATTGCAATTTCATACTACCTAGTTGCACTATCCAATCGCTCGGAGTTTCCGGATCAAAACGCCAAAGTTCAAAGTAAGCCGTCGGCTGCAGAACTTTTAACGATTGAAAAGTTGATTGATTGGAAGGGGGGCTCAGTTGATGTGAGTCAAGCTTCTCAACCTATCGTTATTCTCCACTTCTGGGCTTCTTGGTGTGCTCCTTGTATTCATGAATTTCCTGATCTCATTAATATGGTTAAAGCGATGAACGGAAAAGTTAAAGTGATTGCCTTTTCAGAGGATAATGAAAGCACTGAAATCGCTGCATTTATTAAGTCCTTCAAAGAGGCCGAAACGACAGAAAATTTTCACCTCGTTTGGGATGAAAAACATAAAGTCATGAATGATTTAGAAGTAACGAAGCTTCCGGAAAGTTTTATTTACGGACCGGATCGCAAGCTTGCAAAGCATATTGGTGGAGTTGTGAGTTGGACTTCACAAGATACAGCCGAATACTTCAAAACTTTATCGGCTGCAGAAAATAAACCTGAATAAAAAGTTCGGTTACAATCTATTGATTAAAGTCATGTGGTTCACTTCAGCAAACTGATTTTGTTTGATAGCTCAATTTAGAAA
>JANPPO010000303.1:0-4681 GCA_031428555.1 Bdellovibrionales bacterium
TGTCACGTTAGGTCTTTTAGGTGGCGGTGGCTCTATTTTGATTGTCCCAATATTAGTTTATCTCTTTCAAGTTGAGCCGATTGCCGCGACAACTTCTTCGCTGTTCATTGTAGGCTCAACCGCGCTGATAACATCAATACAATATATTAAGCGGAAAGAAGTTTCTTTTAAATCGGGAGCTCAATTTGCCGCTGCCAGCTTTGTAGGAATTTATATCTCACGAAGCCTCTTGCTGCCAAACCTGCCCAGTACGATTTTTTCTACAGGATCATTTGAATTGAGTAGCGCGGATCTGATTTTGATAAGCTTTGCGCTTCTCATGCTATCAGCCGCTTTCGCGATGCTAAAAAAAAGAAAAATCACAGAAGTCGACGTGCATCCGGCAACAGGATTTAAAACGGCTTTACAAGGCATCGCCGTGGGACTTGCCACTGGATTTGTCGGCGCTGGTGGAGGATTTTTGATATTACCTGCACTGGTGAACTTAGTGGGGCTCAATATGCGAATGGCCATTGGGACTTCGTTATTGATTATCGCTGCGAATTCGCTATTTGGTTTTGGCGTCTCGTATTTGCATGACTCTCGTAATGACTGGATGCTTCAGTTTACGCTGCTTTTTCTTGCTCTGGTGGGATCCTTTATTGGCGCAAGATTCTCGAGTAAAGTGAGCGAACAAAGCTTAAAGAAAGGCTTTGGACGATTTGTGTTGGTCATAGGGAGCCTGATAATCATCGAGCGTCTTATTTTTCGGTGAAATAGGGCCGTTGCCGGATCAAACCTACGTATCTGAGATGGGGTTGCGATAAACTATGACGAAGAGTTTATCAATTCTCTTAACAAGACTTAAGCAAACACTATTTCCAGATAATCCGACCTCATTGAACTTCAAAAATAGTAAAAAGTAAATCCTTGAAATGTCCTCTGTTAAGGGCAACAATTTCATCGATGGCTTCAAAAATTTTTTATCATGTTTATGTCAGTTCAGCAGTGGATCTTATGTCTAGCGAAGATCTGCTTGAGCTTCTGAGTGTTTGCCGAATTAACAATGCTCGTCTTGAAATAAGCGGAATGCTTCTTCATAAAGATGGAAATTTTATGCAAGTGATCGAAGGTCCAGAAGTCGAAGTTCGTAAGCTGCTAGAAAAAATCAAAATGGATCCACGTCACCACGGAATTATTCAATTAATTGAAGGCTATACCGAGAGTCGCCAGTTTTCTGATTGGTCGATGGGTTTTTACGATCTCAATTCTCCAGAAATAAAGCTTATAGAGGGATTCAATGAATTTTTAAACTCTCCGCTTACAGGCGATGAATTCGAATCAAATCCTTCTCGTTGCCAACGTCTCTTACTTAGTTTCCGAAAGAATATGAAGTAATGCTCTCTCAACGAACTCACTTATTGGAGGAATTTTTATGAACATCCAAATCACTCTTGCTTACGCTGCGATTTTGACACTCATTTTTGCGATTTTATCTCTTCGCGTGGTGAGACATCGCTTTGGAACGCAAGTTTCACTAGGCGACGGTGGTCACCATAAATTAAATATTGCGATTCGAACACATGGAAATTTTTCTGAATATATTCCGTTAGCTTTAATTTTAATAATGGGCGTCGAGCTTCTGGGCTATTCACCTACAGTTGTGCATAGCTTAGGAATTATATTAATCCTGGCACGTATCAGTCATATTATCGGCTTAGCGACTAAAAATGGTGTTGGGATCTTACGACCAATCGGAGTTATCGCTACCTTAAGCTCGATGATTATTTCTGCTGTGATGATTCTTCTACGCTCTTACTAAAATAAAGAGGAGAGTCCTTGGACTCCCCTCTTTGAATTGACTTTTTATTTATTACTTCAGTTACAAAACTTTTCGTTTACTGGCAGTAATGCTCAGCCCAATAGTATGTGCTTATCGTTGGCGTGTAACCAGGATTTGCATACTTAGCTCGGTATAGTTTACCATTAGGAGCGTATCTTACGATTGTTCCCGCTGCATACTGTCGTCCAGTAACCCAATCAGGAAAAGTACAACTAGGTGCTGGTGCCGGCGCTGGAGCCGGTGCTGAGCACGAGTATACTTCCCAGTAATACGTGCTCACTGTTGGATTGTAACCAGGGTTTGCATACTTAGCTCTGTAGAGCAGTCCATTTGCACCGTATCTTACGATAGTTCCCGCTGCGTACTGTCGTCCAGTAACCCAATCAGGAAAAGTGCAACTAGTTGCTGGAGCCGGTGCTGGAGCTGCTGTAGTTTCTGTGCACGAATGTCTTTCCCAGTAGTACGTGCTCACTGTGGGATTGTAACCAGGATTTGCATACTTAGCTCTGTAGAGCAGTCCATTTGCACCGTATCTTACGATAGTTCCCGCTGCGTACTGTCGTCCAGTAACCCAATCAGGAAAAGAACATCCAGAAATAGTTGCAGGTGCTCGTATAGGCTCAGGAGCAGGTGCTGGAGCTGGAGTTACGCTTGCGCCAACAGCGCGACCAAAAGCGTAGTAATACTGGAAGTCTGATTGCACGACTCCGCTGAAGGAATTTAATGCCGTAGCACCTGGGTAACTTTGAGCTTGATCACGTTGAAATGCCCAATACGCCAAGTGACCGATACCATTGTTAATTGCATATTGAGTTACAGTTGCTGCATCATCATGTGTGAAAGTTGTCGCATCATCGTTTGTCCCGATCATTGGTGTAATACCGATCATACCATACATTTGCGATAATGAACTACCGCTGTAGATACCTTGTAGCTGTTTGGCCACCGCATCGATTGTGACAACAGTTGCCCGGCCTAAAGTTGCGGGTTGAATCATTGTTCGAACATTTTCAGCACCCCAACTCATAGTCATAACATTAATGATGTTAATGCGGACACCGGCACCACGTGCTATGTTGATCACGTTTAAAGAATCAGAATTTAAACCGTTAAACCAACCTGGCAAAGTAAATGAAACATAGAGATCAGGATATTTATCTTGTAAGCGTTTTAAAACACGCGCTCTACGTTGGTGAGAAGTCGTATTAGAAAGTTGATGTCCCTCTACGTCGAAATCAAAACGTCGTGTGCCCGTATCAATGATAACCCGATCCATCAAATTAAAGAGTTGGTTATCATCAGTACAAGCAACTTCTACGTAGGTACCGGCAGCACCACCGAAACTTAAAATAAGCCGTCCACCAGAACTGATGTAACTTCTTATGTCTGGCAAGGCATCAGATAAATCTGCACCCATTGAACAGCCTTGGCCTGCGACTATGAACGCAAAGGTTGCATTCGAAAGACCCATTATTCGGCGGGCGTCAGTTAGTCTATTTACCTTACCAACACCCCAGTAGTAGAAGTATGGAGCAAGTTCTGCTCCTTGCGCTGGCTGCCAAAGAGTTAAAGCTAAAATTGCAGCCCCAAATTTTGATTTCCAATTATTAAATATAGTTTTCAAAATGACCCACCCATGTTTTTTGTTTGCTATTAAAGAATAAATCTTTTTTTACCTTTCACGAATTTATTATTTTTGGATGATACGTAGATTTTCTTTTCGATTTTGAGGCACTGATTACAAGTTCGTCGAATTGGATTTTGAAAAAGTTGATAAAATGTTAGCCATTATTTACTTTGGGGTTCAGACCATTCTCATCTTGAACAGAATCTCTGCGATTTTTTTTGGCTACAAAATCGACAGGCCTACTTTTGCGAAAAAATTCTCATGTAGGGTAAATAATGACTTAATTTGATAATTTATTTACTCTGAAATCGCAGAAACACAGATTTCCGTGTCGTTTGGAGACGGAAAACTTTTCTACAAAGTGTTTCGAAAAGTGTCTCGACAAATTGTCACTAACGACTTAGTAGAATCATTAAAGCTGACTCAATTTATTCGGACTTCGTCAGATATTTAGCTAGCGGTCCGTCTTTTGTGTCGACGATTCCGTGAAGGATTCGAAGCATTTCTTCTGCATCGATCGGTCTTAGAACTGAAATTGTCGAAACGAACTTGCCATTGCTATCGAAAATAGCCGAACTCGAGATATCGCAACGGATAGGTTCATTTTTTTTAGTTAAAAGCGTTGTATAAGTAATGTGGTGATGACCTTTTTCCATAACTGCTTTGAGACCTTCGGCTGCCAAGTGATGCATGCTTTTCGTGTAAAGGTCGAACATCGATTTTCCAGTTAGCTCACCGTCTGCATATCCTAAAACCTCATGCTCCCGCTTGTTCGCCATGAGGATAATTCCTTTATCATTTGCAGCATGCATCATATAAGGAGTTTCATGGAATGCTTGCTGATAAACTTCAAGAGATTGCTCTAAGCTTTTCTTTTCTGCGTTGCTTGTCTTTAAAAGTTCTTCAACCTCTTTTAATCTTTGCTTCATACTCTGAGCCGGATTTTCAACACCCATTGTTGCGCGCATCAGATCTTTAGGGCTTATAATCCCCACAATTTTTTCATGCTTGTTTCTGACAAGAACTCGATGGGTGGGTGCCATAATCATGGATGTTAAAATTTCGATAATGGGCGAATCGACGCTGACATAAGATATAGGATCAAGCAGATTTAAGTGGTGACCTACCCGACTCTCATTGATGAAGCGGGCCTGATGAAGCATGTAAGCTTTTACCAAAGCGAGCTCAGTTAAAACTCCCATGACTTCCCCAAGCGGGTTTATGACGGGACA
>JANPPO010000304.1:0-2905 GCA_031428555.1 Bdellovibrionales bacterium
TCGTTATAAAGTGTGGATTTGTTCGTGGATAAATCCCACACGAATAAAGATTCTTTTCCATTTTTTAAAAATGAATAAAGAATCTGAGAATTATTTAAATATTGAGGAGACGCAATCCTTTGATCTATTTCGCTTGTGAAAAGAGTTTTCACATCTTTTGTTTCAAGATTGATTGTTCTTAAAGTAGTTCTGCCGCCCTCTAAACCAACAAAAACTGCTTCTTGTTCGGTCGGACTGACTTGCGCTTCGCGGCCTCTCAATTTTTTTGTTAATCTGGTCCTTTTCTTTTTTTCGATATCGTAAATGTAAAGATCAGAATAAGACTCGACTTGGCTGGCTGCTTTAATTTCGTTGTATAAAATTTTATGAGATTTCGGAAAGAATCGTACTTCGCGGATTTCGCCTTTACCAAGTTCTTTTATTTCAGTGATGTTCTGATTTTGATCAAGTTCTGAAAGTTTGAGCCGGGGTTCTGCTCTTTTATCTTGGCCAACCCAAACTAAATATTTTCCGTCACCACTAATCGATGGAGACCTTACAACAACGTCAGGCGTTTTAACTTGAGTTGGTTGATCTAAAGGAACAGTGGAAAGTTTTGCAACTTGGTCTTTTGCTTTATTTTCCCAAGAAGTTAAAGCTTCCGCGTAAAGCTGATTATAAGTTTTCTGAGTGGTGGATAAAGTGATCGCATCATAAGCATAAGGAACCGTAGCTCCGTGACGCTCGGAAAGATCTTTCAGCACTTGTTCGCCATGCTGCTGAACAATGTGACTCATCATAAGTGAACCAAATAAGTAAGGTCTTGAGCCATAGGGCCAAGTTGGAAGTGCTTCATTGGCCTGAGCAATCGTAAAATTCTGAATATTTTTTTCGCTAGCCCACGCTCGAAGTGTGGCTTCTTGATAGATTGACCGCAATCTACCACCAGATGTTGAAATCGCAGTTTCAGCCCAAACCGAAGCGCCTTCTTTCCACCAGCCTGGAAGTAAAAGATTCGGAGCCACGATCGTTCCAAATACTGAACGAAGTGACTTGATGACTCCGCTAGCAGGCTCAATCTGAAAAATATGAGCTAATTCGTGAGTTGCTAACTCTAAAGACCAAGATTCAAATTCTGAAATCGAGTCGCTGAGGTCTGGAAGCACTGGGTAAAGCATAATGTAGGGATAAGGAATGCGAGTCGCGAAGCCATTTGCCTGATCTAAGCTATCATTTAAGACCACAATCACTTTTTCCGGCTTCGACTGATAAGCTCCGTCCAAAAAGCTCCAAGCTTTTTCGAATTGTCGAGCATAAAGCTCTGCAAGTTCTTGCTGCTCGGCATAATACAAAATTTGAAAGTGCGGAGTTGCTAGAGTAAGAGGCTTTTTATCATAAGGAATCGGCGAAGCCTGAGAGTTAAAAATTGAGAAAAGAGACAAAAATAAAAAAATGAATAAGTATTTAAACATACCATTGCATGATGGACTGAAATAGTGGCAACATCAATGGGGTTTAACAAGTTAGAACTAAGCAACAGGAGGAATTTCAGAATGGCTCAAGTAACTGCTCACGTAACTAAGGTGGCATCAACACAGTTTCGCAACGCACTTTTAATCGGCATGACTTCACTCATGATTTTTGGATGTAAGGGCCGTGATAAAAGTACTTCTGACGCAGAAGTTGGATCCACACCGATGGTTCAAGAAGGTGCAGTAGAATCAACGCCAATGAATTTTGACGCTGCAGGTTCTGATAGCAATAATATCGCAGGATTAACGACAGTTTATTTTGATTACGATAAAGCAACTCTTTCTTCTTCATCACGTGATGCTTTAAAAGCTAACGCAGATTGGATGAAAGCAAATACAAAAGTAAGTGTTCAAATCGAAGGTCACACTGACAGCCGTGGCAGTATCGAATACAATCTAGCATTAGGCGAAAGACGCGCAAATGCAGTTAAAGCTTACTTACAAAATTTAGGTATTCCAGCTTCACGTTTGAAGACTCTTTCTTATGGAAAAGAACGTCCACTTGTAACTGGCGAATCTGAAGAAGCTTGGTCTAAAAACCGACGCGCTAATTTCGTTCCAGTTCAGTAAAGGAATTAAAATAATTTGAGTACTGTGAAAAAGTTTTTTTTCATCGGTCTACTAAGTTTTTTCACTTGGGGTCTATTGGGTTGTAAAACCGGTCCGATGCCCTTAGATGAATATACGATGGCACGGGCTGCACTCGATGCAGCTCGAGACGTTCAAGCGCCACGCTTATCACCAGGATTTTGGCATCAAGCTGAAGAATCTTATCGACGGGGTCGTCTCCTTTATCGGGATTCTCGTTGGGACGAAGCTCGAATCGAATTTTTGAAAGCCAAACAGGCTGCAGAAAAAGCAGAAAATAGTGCCCGCCTTAACCGACAAAGAACCGGAGATATTCTATGAAGTTAACACTTCCTGTTCGCTCATTTTTAACTTCTTTTATTCTTTCTGTTAGTTCGATTACTTTGTTGGGTGGCTGCCTTCAAACTCGTTCAGATTTGAAAACGGGTGAACAGCGCCAGGTTCTTCAGCAACAAGTGGGTACTCTGCAAAAAACCAATGCAGATACTTATAACCGAATAGCCGATCTCGAAGAACAAGTTCGATTTTATAATGGTCGTATTGAAGTTTTAGAAAATAAATTAGCTACGGCACATAACGAGTCTGAACAACTCAGAAGAAATTCAGTTGAAACTGTTCAAAGTCAGAATCAAAAAATTGCAATTTTCCAGGAAGCTTTAGGCCGAATGGAACAAAATATGGCAGCACTTCAGGCTGAACTTGCTGGCGTCCGCGCGCAAGGTTTGGCAGATCAAACTCGCAAAGAAGTACAGCAAAAAGAAGCTCAAAAAAATGCCGATAAAAATCCGTTCGATAGTGGCGAAGGC
>JANPPO010000305.1:0-5306 GCA_031428555.1 Bdellovibrionales bacterium
GCGTTTTAGCCAATTGTCGAGTCAACTAAATCACCAATCGGCACGATAAGAGGAGTGAGAAAAAGGGGAAGCTATGGCTTTTGACTATCAGAAGAACAAAGAGGGTGGGAACAACGACAGTTTTTGGACGTCGTATTCTGACTTATTCTTGGGCATGAGTGTCGTCTTCTTGTTGCTTTACGTGACTGCAAGTCTCCGAACGGGGACGAGTGGGTTACATGCACAAGTTGAAAATAAAAAATTGTCTATGCAAGTGGATGATTTAAAAAATCAATTGAAGATGTATGACTCGGTTAAGAAAGATTATTTGAATCAGGAAGCATCCGAGGGCGAGGCTCAGCAATATAATGAGTTGATGGATAAGCTGTCTTTACTTAAAGAGGAAGCACGTGATGAGCGAACGAAGCTTGCGCGGGCATCTCAAGAGCAGCAGACCAAAGAGAAAGCTCTGAACGAATATCAACAGATGGTTCGTAACATGATTAATGCTAACACGATTGCTAAAACAAAAATCAAGCGACGTGAAGGTGTGATCGAGCAGCAAGATACGACGATCGAAGATCAGGATGTTGAGATTACAACTCTTGAAACGGATGTTCAAAAGAAGCAGCAACAGATTGCAGAGAACGAGCGAAAGATCGAAGAAGCTAACGAGAAGTTAGATGATCGCTTGAAGCAATTGAAGCAAGCTTACAAGCAGAAGAAGATGACAGAAAAAGCTTACCAAGCGCAGATGGCAAAAGCGAAAGCAGATGCCGATGCAAAACTTGATCAGCTCAATAAGACAGCAGAGACTTTCGAAAGACAGTTGGCACAGACGGAAGGTCAGTTAGGCCAAGCAAAACAAGAGTTGCAGCAAACTCAAGCAGAACTTGGAAATACAAAAGGTGCGCTTGCTCAGACGGGTGAAGAGTTAGGTAAGACGAAGAATCAATTAGGTCAGGTCGCTGGCGAATTAGGAAAAACCAAAGGACAATTAGGTCAACTATCTGGAGAATTGGGAAAAGCTAAAGGCGAGCTAGGACAAATGGAAGGTGAGTTAGGCAAAACCAAAGGTCAGCTGGGTCAACTTGCTGGTGAATTAGGTAAAACTAAAGGTCAGTTAGGACAGGTCGCAGGCGAATTAGGTAAAACTAAGGGGCAATTGGGACAACTTTCTGGTGAGTTGGGAAAAGCTAAAGGCGAATTGGGTCAAGCAAAAGGACAAATCGGACAATTATCTGGCGAGCTAGCGGTTGCGAAAGCAAATGCGGACGCGAGAAAAGCAATTGCGCAACGAATGCGTGAAGGTTTTGCGAAAGCCGGAGTTAAAGCCGATATCGATGATCGAACGGGCGAAGTTGTGATTAACTTCGGTGACGTTTACTTCGCGAATGACTCTGCGGAGCTTAAAACAAAGATGAAAGATGTCTTACAAAAAGCGATGCCAGAATATTCTAAGGCACTTTTTGGTGACGCTAAATTAAGAGACAAAATTACGTCTGTAGAGATCATTGGATTCTCGTCTCCGACTTATCAAGGTAAGTACGTAGACCCGAAATCACTTGATCCGAATGTTCGTAAAGCCGTCGATTATAACTTGGATTTAAGTTATAAACGTGCGCGTGCGATCTTCCAGCACATATTTGATGATCAGAAAATGAACTTCTCGTACCAAAAAGACTTGTTACCGTTAATTAAAGTAACGGGACGAAGCTTCCTTGCTGAGAAGATGGACAAGAACAACAGAAATCCTACGAGCAAGAATTTCTGTGACGTACATGACTGCCGTAAAGCTCAAAGAGTAATTATTAAATTTAGTTTTGATGATAAGAAATAGGATAAGGAGAATATATGGAAGCGTTTTCTAGGTTTGGAGAGTATTTCGTTGCGACACTACCATGGATAATGGGAGTGATCTTCGTAATGGGATGTACACTAAGATACCTTATTAACTACACTGTGAAACGTCACGAGTGGTTTGCACGTGAATTTGAAAAACGTGTTCATCATTTCATGGATTCAGAAGTTCCAGGTAAGGTTAAGAATGTATCATTCTTTTCTTTGACGAAAAGAATTTTAGAAAAAACTTATTATGAAGTTTTTGAAGTTCGTGAAAAGTATCGTCGTCGTCGATTCGACCGCGTGATGCATTGGAACGACCGCGTATTTCTCGTTAAGCAAGGTTGTGCTTGGTTAGTAAGAGATATCATGAAGCAACTTCGCTTCTTGAAATGGACTAACGATACTCCAAAGTTATTACAAATCACGAAAGCGACATTTCACCATAATCCTTGTTTCAATCGTATCTTTGGTGTTTTGCCAATCGCTACGATGAATGACTTGATGTCGATTTTACCAGGTTTATTCGTTGTTGCGGGTATCTTAGGTACGTTCATTGGTATCGCAAAAGGTCTTCCTGAACTAGGTGGAATGAACTTAACTGATATGGAAAATTCAAAGTTGATCATGGATCGCTTCTTAAATGAGATCGCTTTTGCCATGCACTCTTCGATTTTCGGTATTACGTTTTCCCTCGTGATGCACTTATGGAACACATACTATTCTCCGGAAAGAACATATGTTTCCATGATTGATCGTTTTGAAAGCTCACTTGATCTTTTATGGTACCGTGCAGACAACAATGACGTGACTGCAGAAGAAATCAAATTTGACGAACACCGTGATCCTTCGGAAGCGTTGGCTCAGGAAGCGATTCGCTTGGAGACTGAAAAGAATCCTCGTGGCCGTGGATTTGATGATACGAAGAAAGATAAAATATCAAAAGTATCGTAAGTAGTTTTTTAAAATAGATTTTAGAAAGGTTCTCTTAATTTTTTAAGAGGACTTTTTTAAGTAGAAAATGACTGATTGTAATTGGTGGTTGATTGGGAGTCTTAAAGTTATTTGAAGGCACAGGTGAAATGGAATGTGTCGTCGCCACGATCCGCACCCCTGAGGGGATGTTGCAGAAAGTGATAGACGGTACTTCTTTCAGTATCGGGCGAGCGCCTGACTGTGTGCTTTCTATTCCCCACGCCGGAATCAGTCGCCTTCATGTTCTTGTAACGGTTAAGCGCGGCGAAGTGTACCTTATGGACCAAGAGTCTTCAAATGGTACATTCATTAACGGAACTAAAATTGAGCCTAAGCGTTTAACTCATATCAAACCGACTGATGAAATTAAATTGGGCCTTTCTGATGTCCTGATGCAATTTGCCGTATTAGAAAAACATTTTAAAACTGATTACATCGCCGAAAGTCTTTTGCCGAGTCATGAAAAAGACAATTTGATGGCATTGATTAAGGCCAGCAATCACAAAGCTCAGGAAATTATTTCTTCGGCCCAAGTGCAAGCTGATCATATTACCCAAGTTTCAAATGAAAAAGCCCGTAATTTAGAAAATCAGACACTTCTTAAACAAGAAGAGATTATTTCCAGTGCCCAAGTAGAGGGCCAACATTTCATTTCTGATTCTAAGCGTAAAGCTGCGCAGATTCTTTTAGAAAACGAAGACAAAGTTAAAGAATCTTGCCAAAGTATTTATGACCAGGCTGAAAGAATCAGAAAAGAAGCCGAGATCTATTTCCAGAACCGCGTAAAAGATGCTGAATCTCGTGGGACTGAGATTATTGAACAGCATACAAAGTTGGCTCAGGAATTAGTTGAAGACTTAAAAGAAAAGACTGCTCAAAAAGTTGAAGCAGATATTCGAAATCAGTTGGCTTATATCGTAAAAGAAACTGAAGTTAAGTTTAAATATTTAAGTGAATTAAAAACAGAATGTTCAGATTACGAAGTAAATAAGCGAAATGAAATTGAAGCAGAGCTTAAAGGTCTAAAAGCAGACTTGCATGCCCAATTCGAAAAGGAAAAAGCTGAAAAACTGAATTTCCTTCAGGATAGAATTATAACTCTTGAAAATGAGTACAACGATAAAAAAGCTAGATTTGATAGCGAGATTTCGCAGAAGAATTCAGATTTAAATAAAAGTTATGCGGATAAATCTTCTGAACTTGAAAAAGAATACTCAGAGAAATCTGGTAACCTAGCTTCTGATTTCTCAACAAAATCAGCCTATATGGAAGAGCAATATGCTCAGCGCGTAGTTGAACTTCAAAGAAGTTTCGAAAAACTGAATCATGAATTAGAACAGAATTTGAAGCAAAATCAGGACGATGCAGCGGCTACCATTTTAAAACAAAGACAAATGCTTGATTCTGAAATTCAATTGCAAAGACAGCAGTTAGTTGAAGTAAATTCTGAACTAGGTGCGATGCAATTGAAGGCTGCCGACGTTAAAGGTCAGTACGATAATATCCAGGGCCTTCTTCAGGGTTTACAAAACAGTGAAGCGACACTAATCGGTTCGCTAAATGAAAAGCGTGAACTCATTAAAAACGCCGGAACCGAATTACAAAGCATTAAAGCTGATATTGATTCTCAGCAGGAAAAATTTCTTTCTGCCAAGAGTAACGGTGAAGCTCAGATGGAAGATTATCAACTTCGTCTCAGCAAGCTAAAGGCTGCATTTGAAGCTGAGTCTGAGAGATTGAAAAAAGAATCAGAGCAAGAAATTTCGACTTATAAAGAAGAGTTTAAAAATCTAAAAGAACAATTGGAACAACAGTTTAAACTCGAAAAATCTGAGATCCACCGTAAGACAATGGACTACATGGATTCAGAGCGTGCCCGAATGGATGAATATCGTGCCCAAATGCTACAAGAAAAGAAGGACTTGGATCAAACTTTTGATCGCACTAGAAAAGAGTTTGAATCAAAGACCAAAGAGGCAATTGATCTTGAAAGACAAAAGATCGAAGAAGCTAGACAGACTTTTATTACGAGCCTTAGCCGTGAACGCCAAGTTATTACAGATGACGTAACGATTTCAATCATGAAAATGAAAAATCACGAGTCTTTAACCGCAAGTGCGGTTGCAGATGCCGTTGCAAGAGTTTTTAACTCGCACGTTACTTCTCACTCCGTTGATAGTACGATCAAAGCTTCTGCACAAAATATTACTCAGATGAAAGTTAAGTTTATGGGTTATGGCCTCGGAATCGCGATGGCTGTGTTGTTTGGCTTTAAAGTGATCATTCAGCCTCAGATTAACCGACACATTGTTGGAACAGCCGAACATGATATTGCCCGAACTCCAGTTGAGCGCCCTAAGTACACACCGGAAAGGACTCTTGAATTTAAAGAAACGTATACAGACGCAGTCCTTTATACTTCGAAATATCCAGAAATCTACTTGGATGAGCAGCTTCATGATAAGTGGTTCAAGCATATCTCTGGTTACATGTATGAAAACTGGCGTGTG
>JANPPO010000306.1:0-11206 GCA_031428555.1 Bdellovibrionales bacterium
TTGCTCTGCACCTTTAGATGCAGCAGTTGGCATGAAGGAAGACTGGGCATTAGCTGCACTCAACCAAAACATTTTATCAACTCCTTGGGTTTTCCGCTTTCCACGTGCGAATCCAAATTGGCAAAAGCCAGATGGCCAAAACAATCAACGTCACAAAACCTCCCAATTTCATCAATTGGAATGCTGCTAACGTGTATTCGCTCTTGTGGGGGTTGTACTGAAAACAATAGAGAACCAAACTATCTATCAGACTGCCAATTTTGCCTTCACTGGATTCAGTTAAAGCAAGTTTGATATTCTGTGGTTCAAAAACAATTCCTGGTAAATATCGAGTAATTTTTCCTGTCGGAGAAACAACTATCGCTGCAGATGCATGAGCCCACTCTTTTGCTTCTTCATTCCATTTGAAATCGAAGCCTAATTCTTTTGTAAACTGCTTAACCGTAGCCTCAGTCGTCGTTAGAAAATGCCAACCTTGTTCAGTCCCTGGTCGGTTATACATTTTCATGTAAGCATCTTTTTTTGCTTTAGCTAATTCTGGCGTTTCCTTTGAATCAAATGAAATCGCAAGAATTTGAAACTTCTGTCCGGGGCTCCAATCGAGTTTCTGAAGTCCTTCAGTTAAACCGTTCAAATGAAAATTACAAAGCCGAGGGCAATCATAATAAACCGGACTGATAATAACTGGCGTTGAGCCATTAACATAATTTGAAAGTTGAACAGTTTTTCCGGTCTCGTCCTTGAAAGTCATGTTGAGATCAAGTGACTGACCTAACTGTTCTTTGATACCGACGTCTTTTAATTCTTTTGGTTGTTCCGAAGCAACAACTGGTTCTGCTTCTGTCGAATAGGCCTTGAACGCAGGACTTTCTGCGTAAGAAGAACTTAAACTAAGAGTCAGAAGCAATGCGCTTATTAACATATTTACTTTGCTGTTTTTCCGAATTCAGCAACTGCTGCTGGATCGTCTTTACCTTTATTTTGCGTAATTGATTCGATGAAGTGAACAATCGCCCAGCGATCTCCTACTTTGATGTGAGCAAAAGATGCCATCGAAGTTCCAGAAATTCCATTTTGTAAAACTTTAAAGTGTCCGATCAGTCCGCCACCTTGAGTCCATTTACCCTCAACCAAATTTCTTGGTTTAGGGTTAAGGCCTTGTCCGCCCGATCCGTCGCCTTTTCCTTCGGCACCATGACAAAGAGCACAGTTAGAAGTGTAAGCTTTTTGTCCGTGAGCAATCATCTCTTCGCTTACAACCCAAGGTTCCGCAACCTTATCAACGTTGAATGCTAATTTAGTACCTTCTGCAACTGCAGCGCGCGGATCGACAACTTTTTCATCTAGATCGACGCCTTTATGAATTGCAACGAGGTAAAAGAAAAACGCAAAAACAAAAACCATAGAGAACATGAAGGCAAACATGCCTCCGCGATTATGGTGGTCAGATTGATCGTGTTGATCAGACATTATGATCCCCCGAATAAATTAATGACTGGTTAGCCGCAGCCAGATTAACTGAGACTTTCCAAAAAGCATTTATGTCTTTGAATGATATGTAGCGTAAAAACCATTTTGAAACAACAACTTGTCGTCGTTTCTAATGTTTAGCGCCATGAGTTTTGGATGAAGGTGGTGTGTGTCCTTCAAGCATCAATGCTTAACCTGTGAGCATATATTGAATCTCAAAAACTGTGATCACTTAATCATGAAAGATTCGGAAGAAACTTTGGCCAAATCTTTTTTCACAATTTTGCCTGAACCAGCTTTAGGAAGCTCATGAATGTGGGAAAATAACTTCGGAACTTTGAATTTCGCCAAATATTTAGAGCAATGCTCACGTAATTCCTGCTCATTAAATTTTTCTGGCGTACAAACAACGAATGCCCGGCCCACTTCACCCCAGCGCTCGTCTGGAATTCCGACAACGGCCACTTCTTGAACCCAATTCATTTTACTAATCACTTGCTCAACTTCGGCTGGATAAACATTTTCACCACCCGATTTGAACATGTCTTTTTTTCGACCAGCAACGTAGAAGTATCCTTCTTCATCGAAATGAACCAAATCGCCGGTTTTAAACCAGTCATCTTCAAAAGCTTCATCAGTCGACTTTTGATTAGCCCAATAACCGATCATGCAGGCAGGGCCTTTAAGCCAAAGCTCACCGACTTCATTTGCTTGAGCTCGCGATCCGTCTTCTTTAATCACTTGAGTAGAAATATAAGCATTAGCAAATCCGATCGAACCAATTTTTCGAATCGCATCTTGTTCGTTCAGTGAAAAAACATTTGGACCAAATTCGGTTAGTCCGTAGCCCTGGCGAATAAAAATATTTCTTTGATGCCAAACATTGATCAGTTCAAGTGGCATGGGCTCACCACCGACGATCGCATAACGAATCGAATCTAGTTTATAGTTTTGAAAATTTTCAGTTCGAGCCATCAACCCCATTGTCGTCGGAACACCAAAAAGCAAAGTCGCCTTGTGATCCTGACTTAGCTTCAAAACCAATTCCGGTTCAAATTTTCTAATCAAAATAATTTTAGCGCCGCGCTGAAGAAACGGCGTCGTTAAAACATTCCAACCACCGGTATGAAAAAGCGGAAGAAAAGTAACAGCGCAATCAGATTGGGTGATATTGAGCCTCATCGAAGTGCTGACAGCATTCCAGAACAATCCGCTATTGGAAATCATCGCGCCTTTTGGAAACCCAGTCGTTCCAGAAGTATAAATTATCATAGCAGGATCTGACTCTTCTGCATGAAACTCTAGGCACCCCAGATTTGTTCGAGTCTGAACTTCAAAACTGTTCTCTCCGCGTAAAAGCAATTTTTGAACCTGGTAATCTTGCACCAACTTCAGCGCTTCAGTTGCAAGCTCTTCATAAGTGTCATCATGAACAATCAAAGCCGGTGTAGAATTGGAAATGATATAGGCTACTTCACTTGGCGTGAGCCGATAATTAACTGGAACTAAAACAGCACCCAACCGAATTGCAGAAAAATAAAGATTTAATACCGAGAGATCATTCTGACCGACATAAAGAATTCGATCGCCTTTTTTAATTCCAACAGTATTTTTTAAGTAAACACTTCCAGATTGAGCTTTCGACCAAAGATCTTTGTAGCTCCATGCTTCTTGCGTTTCACCATCTAGCAATGCGACGTTATTTGGCGAGTGAGTGCTCCAATACAGAAGCCAGTCTTGTATGATTTTCACTTCTCAAAGCCTCATCTTCTTTAAAACGACTTTCGAATTACTACACCCGATCGGAATAGAGCATCAACTCTAGGTTATGCAATGCAAAAGATTCTTTTGAACAGCAATTCATTGACTAAACAAGCCCTCCGCGAGAAATCCATGGAGCTTTTATTCAAGCCAGGGGGATTCAATGAAATTATTTTACTCAGTCATCACACTCATAATGGGTTTTCAACTCATCAGTCAAACAACTTGGGCAAGCCCTGAAAGCCTTGCAGGCATGGTCGCAGTTAATAACAAGAAACTTTATGTTGAATACACAAAGCCGGCTGCAAAGAAACCCACAATCGTTCTTGTAAACGGATTAACTCATGCTACTCGTAACTGGGCTGGCCTCATCCGAAACCTCGTTGCTAACGGGTACGGCGTTGTCACTTACGATATGGCGGGTATGGGAACAACTCTCCTTTCGAATCCACTTCCGTCAAAACCTATTCTCTACACTGATCAAGCCGCGGATTTAAAGGCTCTATTGGTCGGTCTTCGAATCAAAGCGCCTTATAACTTAGTTGGCCTATCATATGGCGGTGGAATCATTTCTGCTTTCGTCAGCAAATACAGCAAAGACGTCGGCAACATCGTCATGATCAATCCTTACACCGAATTTCTTGAGGCTCAAAAAGTTCAGATTAAAAAACAAATCGATGCAACTCGTAGAATGTTTCCAAGTAATCCCGCAACTGACGAAGAATTAACTGACTATTTTATTCGACAAATGGTTTACACAACTTATCCGATCGCTGAACCTTCAGTGTTAGAAAATCCATATAAGCTAGAAGGCGTTACTCGAATGGTTCAAGGTATTCGCATGTACCAACCAATCGAAGATGTTCGCTTCTTACCTGCTCGCAGTCTTCACCTGGTAATTTCCGAACAAGACGAATACATCCCTCAAGATGTTTACAAAAATTATTGGAATGCCACAGCCGCGAAAAGTCGCGCCAGCATGACATTAGTTAAATACTCTAAGCATAAAATTCCTGAATCTTACCCACGATTCCTAGCTCAATTTATTAAAGGTGTTTTAGACGGACAGCCTTTGTTATTTAACGGCGACGTATTAGTCGCGAACCCATTAACTTTGGAAATCGTTAAGAAGTAGGTTTCAAATGACAGCATTCGCTACCGAGAAATATTCTATCGGCTATTCTGTAACCGAAAATGCCTGGTCTCATGATCTTGTTTTCTTAAATGGAAATCTTGCGACCAGCCGCTGGTGGATGCCCACGATTGAAGCTTTGAAGCCACTCACAACAGGCCCAAAAACTGGCCGCTTCATATTTCTAGAACTTCCCGGTTGTGGAGATAGCTCTCAAGTCACTGGCGATCTCGATGCGAAGAAAATTGCGACACAGTATTTGGAACTTTTAAAATCACTCAATGTTTCTCAAGCTTCTATTGTAGGTCATTCAACCGGCGGACTCATTTCTTGCCTGATGATGGCTCAAAATGCTCAGATGTTTAAAAAAGCGTTGTTACTTGATCCCGTGGGCGCTCAAGGAATTCAGTTCGATGATGCTGTTTTAGAAAAGTACGAAGAAATGAAAACTGACCGTGCCCTTACTGCTTTCATCATCGGTTTCACAATTCACAATTGCGACACGAAGTCTTCATTCTTCAGCGAGATTATCGTTGAAGACACAATGAAGTCTGTAAACAATGTGGGTTCTCGAATGATTCAAGCTCTTCGCGGAAAAAATTTCGAGACTGAAATCGCAAAAATTAAAACTCCAGTTACAGTACTTTTTGGTGAACACGATATCTTGTTACCGAAAGCTGACGCTCAGAAATTAGCTGAAGTGATTCCAGGTTCTCAATTCGTAGCTGTGCCGGGCGCAGGCCATTGTTTGAATATCGAAAATCCAAAGCAGATGGCTCAGTTTATCAAGACAGAGCTTGCTTAAGACGCCCTTAACAATCGCGTCTTACAAGTCGTCGACTGCCAATCATTAATTTGCTCTTGTAGGTCCATTAGCGGCGTATCGAATCTGATTCCATAGCCTTGGCGGTACTTCGAATTTCGATCTAGATTTCTCCAGACGGGTTTTGCGTCGACCCTCAATTCGCTTTGGCCTAAGTGAAAAGTTAAAGTGATATTACCCCTTGAATCCAAAAGTTCATTTGGCAATTCAACGTAACAACCACTTTGGGAAATATCTCTTAAGGCACCGATGTAGAATTGTTCACCGCACTTGATTGCAACTTGGGTATCAACCGGAAGTCTGAATTCTTTTAAATTAAGTGTGACTTCAGTTTCGACGAAGCTTCTTAAATGCTCGTGGCCGAAAAACTGTAAAAACATTTCGAGGAAGATTTGTCTTGTGTGCGTATCCATTTCTTCGTACAGATCCGTTTTCTTCAAGCAAAATTCTTCAATCATTTCTGCTGACATGACGGCTGTGATTCTTTGCCCCTCTGAATTACCAGGGTAAATGAAGCGCGTGTCGCGCTTTCGAATAAAGAGTGCGATGTTCTTATTTGGATCGGTTGTGGGAGTTTTATGCAACTGGACTCTTCTTTGTTCGAGTCTTAAATCGCAAACTGCCATCGAGATTTGCGCTTGAGGATTTGAGTTGTATCGAAGTTTTGGTCCGATTGATTTGAATCCCCAGTTTTTTTGAAAGTACTCCTGAAGCACTGGATTGATCGTCACAAAAAGGGCCTGGGATTTGAGATTGCGGCGGCAAAGATTCATCGCATACTTCATAAACAAATGATAAAATGCGAGTTGGTGGGCTTTGAAGGCCTGATCGATCACGACATTTGATAATTCGACAACTCCATATCGATACTGCTGCCTTAATTCTTGAATTTCATTTTGATAAAACTTTTCCCCTGGAAACCCAAGTTGAGAATCTTGAATTAATGTTGCCGCTGCAACGACGAGTTCTCGGTACTTTACAATTAAAGTAGAATTCTGCGGCATGACCGAATGAATGTTAAGTTTCAGTCCATGGGTATTAGGGCGGCTTAGTTTTTTCCCGACTAGATCATCGTGAAGTAATCTAAATGCGCCAGCGAAATCTTCGTACTGAGTTGCAAGTGTGATGGTAAACTGTTCATCGTGAGCAATAGCTGGAAGTTTCGCTTTATTGATATCAAACCAATAAAGAGATCTCGCATAGATAATTTTAGCTAAGTCCCTGACATCTGCTCTTAATAGGTATGTTAAACTGCTCATGATGCCAATCCTTTTGGCAATCTGAAAGTGTAACTCTTTTTAATCGTGATACTGGAAAATCGCTCGCCTGTTTTATTTTTCTGAATTTGGTTAAAGCTGATATGATTTGACGGCATCCATTCTTGCATGAATTTTGCAAATTCCATTTCGGTATACCTAGGGAAGAGCGAATGCAGCGTCATTGTTAATTCTTCTAATGCCCCAAGAGCTGATTGATAACGTTCATCCCGGTCGGGCTGAAGCAGTTTTAATAAAATTTCAGTTACTGTAGTGGGTAAAGTTCTTGCGGAAATTAATTCTGGCGTGCACCTGAAGGATCTGAGCATCGCGAAATATTCGACTTCCGAATTAAACTGAAAGAGTTTTCGATTAAAGAGAAGTTCGAAAAACAAGACACCTAAACTAAAAAGATCGCTTCTTGCATCAAGTTCAGTCACGATAAGTTGCTCTGGACTTAAATAGCCATACTTACCCTTTATGACTCCAACTTGTGTTGCCTCTGTATTTAAATCTGATCTTGCAACTCCGAAGTCGATAATCTTCACATCCCCATGAGTTCCAAACATTATATTTTGCGGAGTAATATCCCGGTGAACAAGATTAAGCGGTACTCCAGTTTCAAGATCTTTTAGATTGTGTGCGTAGGCCAAGCCACTTGCGATTTCTTTTATCAAATAAAGAGTATGATCTAGTGGCAGAAACTGCTTTTGCTCGGATAGTTTGGCTTTTAAGGCCTGCAAGTTTTGTCCAGGTACGTACTCCATAACAAGATATGGATACCCACGATCCATTCCAAAATCATGAACTGTAACTATATTTTTATGCCTTAATTGGATCGCAACTTTTGCCTCGTCATAAAACATTTTAATGAAATCATTAGATTGGTTAAATTGTTTGAGTACCCTTTTTATAGCGACTTGTTTTCTTAACGAAACATCGCCAGAAGTGCTGGCTAAGTAAACCTCAGCCATCCCGCCTTTTGCAAGCAACTCAATAATTTTATAACCACCCAACGATTCTAGTGACATGTTGGTAGTAGTTTACAGCAGTTAACTTAAAAAAGAAAAATCGGCCCTTTCGAGCCGATTCTAAATGGGAATCATTTTGAGACTGATAAACTTTTTTACATCGCTATAACATCGACGAAAAAACTATAATACTAATCCGCCATCAACACTTAATACAGTACCGTTAATGTAAGCAGCTTGGTCAGAAGAAAGAAATAATACGGCATTTGCAATATCAGAAGTTTCACCTAAGCGAGCAACTGGAACTTTTGCGGCCATTCCTTGAAGAACTTCAGGCGGCATTGCAGTCGTCATCGCAGTCTTAATAAAACCTGGAGCAATCGCATTCACACAAAAACCTTTTTTACCTAATTCACGCGCCCAAGTTTTTGTCATACCGATCACGCCAGCTTTTGCAGCCACGTAATTTGTTTGTCCAAAGTTTCCGTACAACGCAACAACAGAAGAAATGTTAATAATTCTTTTTCCAGCAGGTTCAGTGAACTTATCAAGCAAAGCTTTCGTTACGTTAAATAAGCCCGTTAAGTTAACTTGAATAACGGCGTCAAAGTCTTCATTCGTCATTTTAGCAAAACTTTTGTCTTTCGTGATCCCGGCGTTATTCACCAAGATGTCCACTTTAGGCAAAGCCGCCGCCGCTTGAGCAAGTTGATCTCGATTTGTCACATTCACAGATGCAACCTTAAGCTGAGATTTCCACTGACCCAGTTCAGCTTGAGCTTTCTCTAAAGCTTCTTGAGAATAATCCCAGATCGTCACTTGAGCACCGGATTGAAGAAAGTGTCTTGCGATATCAAAGCCGATACCTGAAGCACCGCCCGTTACGACCACATTTTTATTTTCGAAACCAAACTGTAATTTTGTCATAGCCCCTCTTTGACTTACCTATCATAGGTATAAGTGGTTCTTGGTCTCCCATAGCAGGATAAGGGGGTCAACTAGTGCCTGTACTCTATTTTTATTTCGTGACACCTTTGGTCTCTTTTGAGAGTAGAAAAGGAGGATTTTAACATCCGCATTTGGAGAATAATATGGCTCAAGCATTCATCGCAGGTACCGGTCACTACGCCCCAGAAAAAGTCGTTAAAAATCAGTTCTTCAACGACCTATACAAAAAAGACATCGATACCTTTTTGCGCGAACAACGAAACATTTTTGAACGCCGATGGATGAACTCAAATCAATCAACTTCTGACCTTATTGTTCCCGCCGCTGAAATGGCTTTGAAAAACGCTGGAATCACAGCACAGGATTTAGATCTTATTTTAATCGCAACAGATACGCCTGATTACCTATCCCCCTCTACGGCAGCAGTTGTTCAGCATAAAATGAAGGCAGTAAAAGCTGGAACTTTTGATATCAATGCTGCCTGCGCAGGATTCGTAACAGCTTTAGATACTGGCCGTCGCTACATTCAAACTGAAAAAGCCGTGAAGAATGTTTTAGTTGTCGGCGCCTACGCCATGAGCCGCTGGCTTAACTTAGAAGACTATAAAATCGCAACTCTTTTTGCTGACGGAGCTGGTGCCGCTGTTCTACAAGCAAGCGATACAGAAACTGGAATTTTAGCAGCATCTTACAAATCAGTTGGCGAGTACCACGATTACATGGGCCTTTATGCGGGTGGATCGTATAAGCCATTTACACAGGATGTTTTAGATAAAAAAGAACATCTTCTTTCTTTCCCAAAAAGAATTCCACCAGAAACAAACGGTCTCCATTGGCCAGCGCTTGTTAAGCAAACAGCAGAAAAAGCTGGTTGGAACTACCGCGATATTAATCACTTCTTCATCACGCAGTTTAATATTCAAAGCATCAACGAGACTATGGATAAACTCGAACTTCCAAGAGACCGCGCTCACCTGATTATGCAAAATTACGGCTACACAGGAAGTGCATCAATCGGCATGTGCCTATCTGATGCTGTTCAAGATAAGAAACTAAAAAAAGGCGACAAAGTGATGCTAGTGGGATCAGGCGGCGGCCTCTCAATGGCAGCAGTAGCCCTCGAATGGTAAAATAGAAAAGGTGAGCCTCGCCGGCCGCCACTCCACTTTTCTTGTCGACGCTGCGTTAGTGGCTGTCTCAAGTTGAGATGCTTCAGCTAAAATACTCGTCAGCTCAGGTGAATTTGGAATAAGCTTATGAGATGGGGAAAAGTCTCTTAGCTTTAGTATTTATCTTGATCGGCCTTAGCGGCTGCCAAACTAATTTGAAAAAAGCCTTCGACGAAGTAAAAGTTGGAATGGATAAAGACCAGGTTCTAGATACCATTGGCGGTCCCCGTGCTGTGACTCGTTTTCATGGAAAAGATCGCTGGTTTATTATGTTTTACCAAGACGATGTTCGATATGAGCGTGAAATCCATTTCTCGAACGGCATCGCTGATTACGTTGGCGAATCTTATGTAGCACCGGCAGAAAAACAAGCTGCTTACGTTGATAAGAAAAATCAAGAATCTAATGACCAAGTTTTTAAAGAGCTCGTTGAATCAAAAAGTCAATTTGGCCAAGGTGCTGAAGAGTACGAAAGACGAGTTAAAGGTAACGATAAAATCCGCTACGTGCCGAACTTCGTACCGGTCCAATAATCGTCTTTTCTCTCGTATCAGTTGATCAATCCTTATTCATGCCGGTAACTCTATATGCTTGGTGAATTCAAAGTGCCTCATCTTAATACGATGGCATAGCTTGCAGTATATTCATTAACTGAGGTGTTCCATGAAACTAGCTATCCTGATCCTTTTGTTCATTTCCACTGTACAGGCAATAACTGTATTGCCTGCAGTCAGCGTTAATGAAGGCACCATTGGTGGCGATATCATACTTATCAACATGAAGGACTACCTTGTAATTCAGGGCGATCAAAGCAAGGTTTTAAAAGAAGAGCTTGGTATTGAAATTAAAAATAAGTTCACCCGAGATTTGGTGTTAACAAAATCGGTAGAATATCTTCAAGCAAATTATGGAAGCGATAACAGACCCATTACGAACGAAATTATTTCTCGTTACGGTGAAATCATTTCGATTCACAATAAACGCCAAAAATTAAATTAATTTATTTCGAGAGTACCGCTGGCTGAAGAAGATTTTCTTCACCGGTTGCTTCCTTTTTAGTCGAGCTTTCTTTTTTCACCGCAGGCTTATCTTTAACACCGTAAACGGTTTTAGCTTTCTCTCGCGATTTTTTCAGATGAGCTTCAAGTCCTAGTGTTTTTTCCATATCATCTAAAGACTTCGTGTTCAGCCTTTGATAACGCCTACCTAAACTAAGTCCACGCTCTGGAAAACGGTATTGAAGAACACCCAGTTTAGCATTGTATTCACGAGTCAGCTTTTCTAAATCACGATGCTCTTGTTGGACTAGCTTTACAATTTCTGAAAGCTTTTCGGAATTTCTTTCGGTGGTCTTTTGCTTGAGCAGATTTTCGATAGAATCACTTTTCGCTTTGATCTTGGCCGATAAACTGGCAACTTGCTTTTCAACTTCGGTCAATTCTTTATTCGCCGAAGCGGTTGCTGGAGCATCGGCTGACTCTGCCTCTTCTGTAGATTCTTCTGCATGAAGATGAACGACAAAAAGTAAGCAGCATAAAATTTTAATCATAAAATATTCTGTTTCCATTTCATTTGGAGAGGAAGGGGTCGAAGCCTAAAAGCGATCACAGCAGCCTGCGCTCCATTTAGCTTTTCTAATTTCAGAACTCCGTTTTTGATCTGGCTTTTCATTTGAT
>JANPPO010000307.1:0-11148 GCA_031428555.1 Bdellovibrionales bacterium
GCGGCGCTTGGATTCACGCCGTTTAATAAAGCCGGCGATACGATACTCAATTTAAATGGGTCTACCACTGGAACTATTGGCGTCACTGCTCCGTCAACTTTCACATCCTGGAATATGACTTTACCAACTTCGAGTGGAACTTCGGGCCAAGTGCTTTCTACGAATGGTTCTGGCATAACATCATGGGTAACTCCCTCGGGAAGTAGTTCGTTTTCTGGATTAACAGATGCTACGGCTTCAAACACGGTAAATAACGGCAGTTTTGCTCAGACTTGGAATTGGCCAACAGCCACGACTGCAACTCCAATGGCAATAGCCGCGAATTCACTTAGCACCGGAAGTATCCTGAGTCTCTCTACATCTAGTGCTGCAATAAACTCAACAAGTGGCCTTCTAAAAGTAGCAAATACGAGTGCCACAACCACAGGGACATTAGCCAGATTTCAGGCGAATTCGACTGCTGGTTCAGGTATGACGATACTTGCAAATGGAAATGTTGGTATCGGTACGACAACCCCAGCATGGCCACTCGAAGTGAATGGACTTATAAAAACTAACGGTTCGGGATATGGCCTCTATCATGACAGTGGCACCGTCGTAATGGGAACCTATGTCGGAGGCGGTTACGCAGAAGTCGGTTCCTTTTCAAATCATAAGTTAGCAATCCAAACAAATAGCATTGATGCCATGACGATTCTGACAAATCAAAATGTTGGTATCGGGACGGTTGCGCCTGCTTACAAACTCGACGTTACCGGTGACATCAACGTCACCGGTAATTTTCGTGTGAACGGAACTGTCTTGAGTGGCGGTGGCATAACTTCTTTAGGTGGCCAAACCGGATCGCCTCAAACTTTTGCATCTGGGGTAGCTGGTTTAGCTCCTTCAATTTCGTCAAATTCAAATGTTCACACACTCAATGTTCCTCTCGCTTCAGGATCCGGAGTTACTTCTGGGACTATTTCAAAAACTGATTACGATTCTTTTGTAGCAAAATTGGATTCTCCTTTAACAGCTAAGGGTGATTTGCTCTCAAGAGGCAGCACTACCCATGTTCGGGTACCCGTGGGAGCGGATGGACAGGTTCTTTCAGCGGACTCGAGTCAAACTTCAGGATTAAAATGGGTTGCCGGACCGGCTGGCACATACCTTCCACTTACTGGTGGTACGATAAATGGATCTTTAACGACTAGCTTAAGTACTTTAGGTTCAGTTCTTAATGTCAATCAAACTGGGTCGGGTCATGCGGCAAATTTTACCGGCGGAAATGTCGGTATCGGAACAACAAATCCGATCAGCAATCTACATATTCAGGCTCCGACAGCTATCCAAAATATAGAAAGCACATCGCTTGGCGCGATAAGCAAGTTAGTACTGGCTAGTTCTACGGCAACAACTTCTGCCCCGCACGCCGCCCTCGAGTTTTTAAATACTACTAGTGGAGACATGCTTGCATCAATCGAAAGCAAAACCGGTAACTCTACTTCAACTGGAGTATTAGCGTTCTCAACATCCAACAGTGGCATAAGTAGCGAAAAAATGAGAATCGCTGGAAATGGAAATGTTGGTATCGGAGTGACAAATCCAGTGGCTGCACTTGATATTTATAAATCTATTCAGATTTCCACCGGATTAATCAGCGGGATATCAATCGACCAAACAATCGACTCAAGCACGACAGCCTTCGCAAGCGAGACGCCATATGGAATTTACTCAAAACTTCTTCATTTTGGAACAGGCCCAAGTAACAATGCTAGTTACACTGCCTCGTACGGAAGAGTTGATAAAAATGGCAGTGGCACGTTGAGTGCTGCAACCGGCCTATCGGGCTACGTTCAGAGCTCCAACACTGGGGCTGTTATTACGACAGCTAAAGCAGTAACGGGACGCGTTCTGGCTTCTGGTACTGGCGCTGTCACAACGGCTTATGGTGGCGATTTTGGTGTTCTTAACTCAGCTGGCGCTGGCACTATTAACACTGCCTACGGGGTTTATATATCAAATGTCCAAGCAACGTCAGCAAAGTACTCTCTGTATGCGTCTGACCCCGCAGCCCCGTCAGTCTTTGTAGGAAGTGTCGGTATTGGAACCACGACCCCTGCGAGTTCTAGTATCTTAGATATTTCATCAACTACAAAAGGTGTTGTGCTTCCCCGTATGACAAAAGCACAGCGAGATGCAATAGTTTCTCCAATAGCTGGTATGGCAATTTACCAAACCGATTTTACACCGGGTCTTCGGGTTTACAACGGTGCGAATTGGATGCGCTTTACCGAGACAATGGACTAAAAAGAAATTTCTAGAAGAACGGTCGATTGTATAAAATTGAAACACTCGTGAACTCTTGGGTAGTGAGTGGATTCTATTTCTATCATGATCCCATTTCGAAACAAAGAGCTGTCAACGCTTAGATAGACTGTTCAAACTTTTTAGATGCAGTTTCCGCGAGCGAATTTTGTCATCCTGTTCGTCTATTAATAGACAGTAAAGCAATTAAGATTCTATTTACGCAAGATAGACTGGCCCCTGGCTTGCAATCTAGTTTAGTAGATGAAACATAGATTTAATATTACGCTTCACAATCTCAATTCTGAATTAACTTTCGTTCAATTTTGCGAATTCAAGAGACTTTTCAAAGTCGTGAAAGTTGATTTTTTTGTAAAACATTTTCCTATCAACAAATTTATATATTTACCCGAATAGACTTATGTCTAGACGAGTTCAGACTTTTTTAAAAACTTTATTAATCGAGGAGGGTTTAGAAAGAACAGCAAAGAAAACCAACATGATCAAACATAATCCCAAGAAATATTGTCCGTAAGCTCCGGGATAAAAAAAAGCAATGAATGCTTTACAAAAGAATCAATTAACCCGCTTCAAAAAATTTATTTTGAAGCAAGCTTATAGAGGAATTTCTTATGAAAACAATTTTTACTTTTTTAACTTTGTCGATCTTACTTCAAGCCCAAATTGCGACTGCAGCAACGGTAATCGAGTGTAATAAAAATTTCGGCCTTGATGTTGCTGGTTGTGCCCAGGTAACAGCTGGCTCGAAGAAGGCTTGCGTTGATGATGCAAAAGTCGCAAAAATTTCTTGTTTATCTGGCGAAAATAGCTGTTTAAATACTTGCACAAACACATATAATGCTGCCGTTACTACCTGCCAAGTGAATAATGATCCAAGTTTTTGCGGCGGAATCATTGACTGTGAACAAGTCTTCATTCAACAGCGCACAGCTTGTATAAATGCTGCTAACTCAACTTTAACAAGCTGCCAAGTAAGCTGCCAGTTATAATTCGATTTTAGTTTAAATGAAAATTCCCCTTCGATCTTTGATTTGTAGGGGAATTTGGATCCCTACCCCATAGCCTTCATCAGCTTGGTGTAGATTCCATCGAAGCCGCCATTTGACATAATCAAAATCAAATCGCCCTTCTGGGCTTTTTTAGATAAATCACTGACGATCTCATCGACCTTGGCGTAAACATTCGCCGACTTCCCTGCCGTCTTCAAATCCCCGACTAATTCAGCAGAGGAAAATCGATTCTCAGCATCAAGCTTACTTTGATCAAAAGCTTCAGCAATGAGCGTTTCTTCAGCCAAGCTAAATGCGATGGCATAATCTTTTTGAAATATTTTTCTTCTCGACGTAGCACTTCTTGGCTCGAACACGGCCCACAGTTTTCGAGCGGGATATTTTGCTTTGATGCCTTTGATCGTTTCCTTCACCGCAGTGGGATGATGCGCGAAATCTTCGATGACAAGAACCCCGCGTGGTTCACCTAAAATCTCTTGTCGACGTTTGACACCTTTGAAACTTAAAAAAGCTTCTTTTACTTTATTCAAGTCAAAATTCAAAACTTGAGTCAGAGTGATCACGGATAAAGCGTTGAGGACATTATACTCACCGCTCAAAGGAAATTGAAATTCCCCTAAGTCTTTGCCTTTGAAGTTAACCGTGAAGACGGTCGCGTCCCCAATCGTTTTGATGATCTTCGCCTGCACGTCACCTTTTTTAAGACCGTAAGTTAATACCGGAGCTTTTGCTAAGCTCAAAATACTTTCGATGTTTTTATCTTCGGCCCATGCGATGATTTGGCCGTCGGGTTTTGTAATTTTCATTAAAGTCGCGAAGGCTTTTTTAACATCATCTAAATCTTTATAGATATCAGCATGATCGAATTCAACGCTTGTAAGAATCGTGTATTTCGGTCGGTAATGCGTGAATTTTGGAACCTTATCAAAAAACGCGGTATCGTATTCATCACCTTCGATGACGAAAAGATTTTTTTCAGGATTTCGAAAACTTTGCGAAAAATTAAGCGGTATACCACCTATAAGAAATCCGGGAGCAGCCCCACACTTTTCCGAAACCCAAGCCATCAACGATGACGTTGTCGTTTTTCCATGAGTACCTGAAATACAAACCGAATCCCGATCAGCAATGATAAATTCACCCATCGCTTTTGGTAACGAGGTATAGGGAATTCCTAATTTCATCAGTTCTTGCGCTTCCGCATTGCTTGCCGAAATCACATTTCCAACGATGACGAAATCTGGTTTTGGCTGAAGATTTTCTGCTTTGTAGCCAGCTTTTATTTGAATGCCTAAACTTTCGATCTGAGTCGACATCGGCGGATACGGATTCGCATCCGATCCCGTCACGTGAAAACCTTTATCTTTTAAAAGCCCAGCTAAACTTGCCATCGCAGTCCCGCAAATTCCCATGAGGTGTACTGAAGAACCTTTTTTAAGATCACTAATATGAGCTGTCATGCCGACTTCCTTAATCCTTCTACAAGCCAATTATGAATTTTAGGTCTGAGAGTTTTGAATCGATTGTTTTCTCTGCCGTATACGAGGCGATTGCTGACGATGCAAACTGCTAGATCCATTTTCGGATCATACCAAGAACTTGTCCCCGTAAATCCAGTGTGACCGATAGAACTGAGATCAAAATAATGTCCGCAGCTGGCTTGCCCAGGACTTGGCATCATGAACCCTAACGCCCAATCACCGCGCCCTTCTTCAACTGCCCGTCTTGCAAATAGCTGCGCCGTTTTTTGCTTCACTTCATAACGAGCTATTCCCAGTAACTGAGAGCGTACATTGAGTGAGTGCCAACCTAAATCATCGATCGTTCCGAATAATCCTGCGTGCGTACTGATGCCACCTAGCGACCAAGTATTTTCATCATGAACTTCGCCTTGAAGTAATCGTCCGCGCCATGGGCACTCTTCTGTCGGAGCATACAAAGCTTGCCTGTGCACCGGATGATTGTCAGGATGAAATTCAAAAGTTGTCCCGATATAAAATGTGTCTTTAATATCCATCCAAACTTCGATTAAAGGCTTATGATACATTTCTTCTAAAACAAAACCCAAAAGCAAAAAATTGATATCAGAGTAAAGTGATTTATCAATGGGAACTTTGGGATCGATATTTGATAAGAGTGCTTTTAAATCCTGGCGTTTTTCATTATAAGACTTTTTTAAATCCATTGATTTATAAATCGGAATCCAGGCTTCAAAACCTGTGAAGTGCGCCATTAATTCTTTGATTAAAGTTTTATGTCGATACCAAGGTAAAATTTCTTTTACTGATGTTTTGAGGCTCCAGTTTCCGCGGTCATACGCCAGCATCATCGCTTGAACCGTGAAGATAACTTTCGTTAAAGAAGCTAAATCATAATATGCATAAGTTTGACCTAACGAAATATCACAAACGATTTTTCCAGCTTGAAAAGCTCTAATCTGCACACCCGGCGTGACATCCCGAAGTTCGGGCTCGATTAATTGCGCGAGGTTTTTTTCCATTGTGGTAAATCTCATTTATTAACTCCTGTATTCACGCGCAGCTCACCTTGAGTGCCTAGATTTAAAGTGGCCTCGGTCCCAAGAGGCAAAACTCTTTGAACGGTGTCGTGCCCGCAAGGCAAGCCTGCAAGCACGGGAAATTTTTGCTTAGATGCCCAGTCTTTTAAAACCCACTCAACTTTGTTAATCGTTACCGAATCGGGATCGGACTTTGGTTCATCGCCGCCAATAAATGTTCCAAACACAACAGCTGCGCAATTTTTAAATGCACCGGCTTCGGACATATGAAAAAGCATGCGGTCGACTCGGTAGCCGCGTTCGCCGATTTCTTCGAAAAAAACTATTTTCTTGGAAAATTTGAATTCGTCTTTTGTTCCAACATGGCCTTCAACGACTTTTAAATTTCCACCGAAGACTTGCGCTTTGATTTTTTTCTTTTTTGATGCTGCAGAATTAAGTGCCTTAAGTCCGGAGAAAACAACTTCATCCAGTTCGCCGCGAACAACAGCCAAAAGTTCTTCTTCAACATCTTTTGGAACTTGGCTTTTTCCTAAACGATCAAGCAAAGCACCATGAAGCCCGGTCCATTTCCAGTTCTGAATCAAAAAGCCATGAAGTGAAGTAATATCGCTAATTCCAATGAGCATCTTGGCTTTTTGTTTTTTCATTTTTCTTAAATGTGGAAGAAGATGATTACTTCCGTAACCACCCCGCAAACACCAAATGGCTTTAGAGTCTTTTGCTTTGATTGCTTTTTCTAACTGCTGAATTCTTTTTTTATCTGAATTTGCAAACAGTGCATGATCTTCGATGATATCTTTGGGAATGCGCGGAACATATCCCTTTGATACAATATAGGCCCGAGCTTTTTCAACGTCTTCAGGGGAGCAGGCAAAACCTGGTGCGATCACATCAATTATGTCGCCAGGGTTTAAAGCCTTCTTTTCTTTTACAACTTTTGCCATTCATCTATTGTGGCGAAAGATATTTAAAAGCTCAAGGATTCACTCGAGTCGGATACTTTTCATTAAAGCAGGCCGCACAGAATGTATTTTCACTTTCGCCTAGACCTTTGAAGAGCCCAGGTAAAGTCAAATACGCTAAACTATCAGCCCCAATGTATTTGCGAATTCCTTCGACATCCATTTGTGTTGCAATCAACTGCGACTTTTGTGGAGTATCGACGCCGTAATAACAGGGACTAATTGTCGGCGGACTTGCGATTCTCAAATGAACTTCTGCGGCACCCGCATCACGCAAAATTTGAATAATCTTTTTTGAAGTTGTACCGCGAACTAACGAATCGTCGATCACGATGATCCGTTTACCTTTAAGTAACGCTTTTTGCGGATTAAGTTTAATCTGCACACCTAAATCCCGCATGCCTTGAAGCGGCTGAATAAAAGTTCTTCCGACGTAACCGTTTTTAACAATTCCCCACTCGAATGGAATGTTGGATTGTTTTGAATATCCTAAGGCTGCGGCGACTCCGCTGTCAGGAACAGGAATGACCATGTCAGCTTCAACGGGACTCTCGATAGCGAGTGTTTCACCGAATTTTTTTCTAGCTTCATAAACATGGTGACCAAATGTTTGAGAATCCGGACGAGAGAAGTAAATCAATTCAAAGACACACGCAGCTTTCTTCGTCGGCTTCTTAAACTGAGTGCTCGTAAGCCCGCGATGATCGATCACAACCATTTCACCGGGCTCGATTTCTCTGACGTACTGGGCACCGACTAAATCAAGTGCGCAAGTTTCAGAAGCAACCGCCCAACTTTCATCGCTGAATTTTCCCAAAACCAGCGGACGAAATCCCATCGGATCCCGCATCGCAACTAAACGATCAACACCCATCCAAGTCATACTGTAAGCGCCTTGCACCCACTCTAAAGCTTGAGGCAAAGTCTGACTCCAATTGTCGCCACCGATTCGAGATAACAAATGAAGAAAAATTTCTGAATCTGAGGTTCCCTGAAAAAGTGATCCCTGCTTCTGCAAATTTTCTCTGAGCTCTAAAGAATTCACGAGGTTACCATTGTGAGCTAAAGCAATGGGTTTACCTCTGACATCAGCTTTCAAAGGCTGAGCATTCGTTAATAGATTTTGTCCCGTTGTTGAGTAGCGAACATGACCGATCGCAGATCTCCCAGGAAGATCACTCCACTTAAATGAATCAAATACATCAGAAACAAGGCCTAAACCTTTATGAACATGAAGCTTTTCGCCGTCAGAAGTCGAAATTCCAGCGGACTCTTGTCCTCGGTGTTGCATAGCATAGAGGCCTAAGTAAGTCATCTCGGCGGCTTGAGGATGATTCCACACTCCGAAGACACCGCACTCTTCTCTCCAAGCCGATTTATCTGAAGACTCATCTGGCTGTGAAGCAAAAGATTTTAAACTCATGAAACTCCCCACGTTTTTGCAAACTGAATTGTGAGCGGTGAAAAATCAAAATTGGATTTCATTTTTTGAGTTTTTCCTAAGATGGCGAAATTCTTGAACGCACTTTTGATTTCAGTTTCTATTTTTGGATCTTTCGGATCGTAAACAACAATGACTTGATAGAGGCAATTAAGATCACCTGAAGAAATTATGTTACACTCAAAATTCGCCTGCTTCATCAGCTCAAGACTATGATTTAAGCCCTTTTCAGTCACAAGTCGAGCGCCAAAAGCCGAGCCTTTTTCGATCAGCTCAAAGAGAGATTTGGCAGATTTTAGCGTTTCTTCAGGATTGAAATTTTGCGGTTCATCTAGACCAATCAAAGCGACATTCAAATTTTCCGCTGTAAAGTAGTCTTTTACGAGAGGTGAATTCTTCTGCTTTAAGCCAACAACACCCGTTGCCGGAGTTGAAGGAATACTTCGGCCTTCAGTTTCATTATAGAAACTAACATTTCCACTGATCACCGGCGCATCCCAAAGTTTTGCAGAGTGAGCGATGGCTTCAACGCTTGCAACAAACTCTGACATGATTTCAGGTTTTTCAGGATTTCCGAAATTGAGGCAATCGGTAATTGCTACCGGCCAAGCGCCTGCACAAACCATTTTAATCGCGGGTTCAAAAATCGTATCGTATGCACCCACAACCGGATCTTGTTTCATCAGCCAAGGTCTGCAACCTAAGGCGATTGAAATCATGCGGCCGCTATCCAGTCTGACAAGTGCTACCGGATGTCCCGCTTCTTGAACGGTTCTTAAACCAACTCGCTGATCATACTGGCGATAAATCCATTTTTTAGAATCCTTCGCGAGCGTTTGATCTTGGTACTTATAATTATTTTTTATTTTCAAAGCAGAATAAGGCCGTTGATACATCGGCGCATTCTCGACCAACAAGTCTGGATCAATCTTTGTTAAGACTTCACCGTTCCATAAAAGTTCGACTTCTCGCGATTTCACGACTTCACCTATGTGAGTCGATTCAAGTCCCCACTTATGAAAAATTTCCTGAATGGCATTTAATTTTGAAGGCTCACAAATAAGAAGCATTCTTTCCTGACTTTCAGAAAGAAGAATTTCTTCAGGCCCTAATCTTGAGTCACGAAGAGGAACACGGTCCAAGTGAAGCTTAAGTCCCACTTGCCCTTTGCTTGCCATTTCAAATGATGAACTAGTCAAACCAGCAGCACCCATGTCTTGCATCGCAACGACAAGTTTTTGATCTAAAATTTCTAAACACGCTTCAATTAAAAGTTTCTCAAAAAATGGATCACCGATTTGTACAGTTGGACGTTTTGATTCCATATCTTCACTGAAGGCCTCACTGGCCATAGAAGCCCCGTGAACACCGTCAGACCCGGTTTTAGCACCGACATAGACAACATAATTCCCAACGCCTTGGGCACCCGATACAGTCACTTTGCGATCACCTTCAAAAAGGCCCAGTGCAAATGCGTTTACTAAAATATTTTGATTATATTCAGGCATCGAATAAGTCGCACCCGAAACTGTGGGAACACCCACGCAATTTCCGTAGTAAGAAATTCCTTTTACAACTTGTTTCATCAGCATCTTCATTCTTGGCGCTTCAGGCGCGCCGAAACAAAGGTAGTCTGATAAAGCAATGGGTCTTGCACCCATCGTAAAGATATCTCTTAAAATTCCACCCACACCAGTCGCCGCACCGTGAAAAGGTTCAATGAAGCTGGGGTGATTATGACTTTCCATTTTGAAAGCAATTCTTTCGCCTTCACCTAAGTCCACAACACCGGCATTTTCACCTTCAGAGGTTAAAACTCTTGGATGTTTCCAAGCGAACTTTTTTAAATGAACTTTAGAGCTTTTGTAAGAACAATGTTCGCTCCAGAGAGCTGAAAACAAAGCCCATTCAATACTTCGCGGATCTCTTTTTAAAAGACTTTTCATCAGTTCGTATTCAGATTCACGAAGACGGTATTTTTTAAGTTTCGCTTGAACTTCAGCAGTTAAATCCAAAATTTCCACCCATCTACCCCACCCATCCAATCGCGATAAGCGCGTTCAGGATGCGGCATAAGCCCTTTAACGTTTCCGGCCTTATTTGTAACACCAGCAATTTTATCAATCGAACCATTCAGCGAATTTTTGTATTGCCACCAAACTTGGTTATTGTCCCAAAGTTTCTTTCGTTCATCTTCGTGGATAAAAAATCTTCCGTCCCCATGGGCCACCGGAAGCTTGATCGATATTTTAGTAGAAGGATTTTCTAGCTCAGCCCAGTCATCGATAAAAAGCCCTGATTCATTCGGAATTAAAGCGCCAGGTAAAAGCCCCGCTTCACAAAGAATTTGAAATCCGTTACAAATTCCAATGACAGGTTTTCCAGAATCGGCCACTTCTTTCACGCTTTGCATAACCCGGCTTCTGGCGGCAACCGCGCCAGAGCGTAAATAATCTCCGAAACTAAAACCGCCAGGAACAGCTAATCCTTCTACCTCATTTGCCGAGAATAAATCTTCGTGCCAAAGCCATTGGGGTTTGTGCCCCTGATCTTCGAGCCATTTGAAAACATCTCGGTCACAGTTTGTGCCGGGAAATCTGACGACTCCGATTTTCATTCGACCACCGCCACCTCTACAAGAGGATTGTAAAGACCTAAACCCATCGCTTTTTTAAGAACAGCCGCTGAATCAGAAATATCCTTGTCAGCAGTGAGTTCAATAATTTTTCCAACCCGAACGCCCGAAAATGGCATATCGTGATTTTTAAGCATTTGTAAAACTGTGCGACCTTGAACGTCTAAAACTTCAGGTCGAGGCAAAATTCTGATGTACCAAGTTTTCATAATTGAATTCCAATCTTTTGCGCAATTTTTTTGTAAGCTTCACCGACATCACCTAAGTCACGG
>JANPPO010000308.1:0-1751 GCA_031428555.1 Bdellovibrionales bacterium
ACAGGGCGAGATCATTAATTCTCGTTTGGCTAAATTGTCTGAACAAAAACAAATCCTGATGGGCGTGGGTTCTCAGCGAAAAGAGCTGCAGGAACCGACTGCTTCAGATGAGTGGAAAAAAATTAAAAAACTTTACCCAAAAAGTTTGCTCATGGGAAACGTGGGTCTGACTCAAGTTATTTCATCACCGGTTGAGTTGATACAGCGACTGGTCGACTCATTAGAGGCCGTCGCTTTAATTGTTCACACGAATCCAATGCAGGAAGCTTTGCAAGTTGAAGGTACTCCTCATTTTCGTGGAGGCTTAAAGGCTTTAAAAAATCTTTGTAAAAATATTTCGGTTCCGGTCGTTGTGAAAGAAGTAGGTTTTGGTTTTTCGAAAATCACTTTAGAAAAACTGAATGATACTGGAATTAGTGCAGTTGATATTAGCGGCAAGGGTGGAACTCATTGGGGCCGCATCGAGGGCTTGAGATCTAAAGACTATAATATTAATGAAGCTTCGCTGACGTTTAGTCAGTGGGGGCGAACGACGCTTGAAACTCTGAATGATTTTTCAGGAATGAAAGTTCCGTTTGAAATCTGGGCTAGCGGTGGAATCCGAAACGGTTTAGACGCTGCCAAATGCCTAAGCCTAGGCGCCAAGTTTGCGGGCCTAGCGCAGCCTTGGCTGAAGAGTGCATTAGTGTCTGATGAGAATTTGGATCAGTTATTTGAGCGACTACAGTTCGAACTTAAACTTGCACTTTTCTGTACGGGATCAGCTGACTTGGCAAGTTTGAGTTCTCGAAAGGTTGGTTTATGGCAAAACGTTTAGCAGAAATTTTCAAAGGTTTTTCTAAGTTGTCATTGGACCAAAGACTTCAGGCCCTTCAAGACACTTCTGTTTTAACAGCGGAAGATGCTCAATACTTAAAAGATGGCGGGATGAAAGATCTGTCTTTAGGTGAAAAGTTTATCGAAAATGTGATCGGCTATTTTCAACTTCCAATGGGAGTTGCCACGAATTTCAAAATTGATGGCGAAGATTACGCAATTCCAATGGCCGTTGAAGAAACTTCGATTGTTGCAGCTGCCAGTAAAACTGCAAAGTGGGTGCGTGATAACGGAACCATTCGAACTGAAGTTTTAGGGAATCATATCATTGGGCAGATTCAGTTTTCTCATGTGAAGAATCCTGATCAATTTAAAAAAGAAATTTTAGCTCAAAAAGATTATTTAATTGAAATTGCAAATAGAGAAGTCGCTTTTGGTTTAGTTCGAAGAGGCGGCGGCGTACAAGATATTCAAGTTCGCTTTGTTGATCGCGGAGATCAGGCCACTGAAGATGTTCAGTTTATGGCTGTCCTTCATGTGCTTCTAGATCCTGTTGATGCGATGGGTGCCAATATCATGAATCAAGTGTGCGAGTTTCTAAAAGCTCCGCTTGAGCAATTCACCTCAGAAAAAGTGACAATGTGTATTCTTTCAAATCTTGTTGATACGAAAGTGACCAAAGCCACAATCGTCCTGCAAAACATTGAACCAGAACTAGCTTTGAAAATCCAAGAAGCTTCACTCTTTGCCGAACAAGACCCTTATAGAGCAGCAACTAATAACAAAGGTGTCTTAAACGGGATTGATCCGATTCTAATTGCAACCGGTAATGACTGGCGTGCAGTTGAAGCAGGAATTCATGCTTATGCTGCTAGATCAGGTCAGTATCGATCGATCACTCGTTGGAGAAAAGAAGGACCCGCTTTAGTTGGGAC
>JANPPO010000309.1:0-12192 GCA_031428555.1 Bdellovibrionales bacterium
CTTCAAAGATTGCCGGTGCTACTTTGTAAGCTGCACCATGAGCTGTATCTAAAACAATTCTTAAGCCATCTAGAGTGTACTCAAGAGGGAAAGTGTTTTTTGCGTAAACGATGTAACGACCTTGGGCATCGTCAATCCTTCTTGTTCTACCAACTTCTTTCGAAGGCGGAAGAAGTTTTGTTAAATCTTCTTCTGCAACTAATCTTTCGATTTCTTTTTCTACTGATTCTGGAATTTTATAACCATCTGGACCAAAAATTTTTATACCATTATCCATATAAGGATTATGAGAAGCTGAAATCACGATTCCACAAGAAGCACGCATCGTTCTTGTTAAGTAGCCGATTCCCGGAGTGGGAAGTGGTCCCACTAATTGAACTTGAACACCCATCGAGTTAAGGCCACTCGACAAAGCTTGTTCGATCATGTAACCGCTGAGTCTTGTATCTTTTCCGATCACGACTTTTTTAGTTGCAGCTGGGCTTAATGAGGCGAGAACTCCCCGTTGCAAAAGGAGTCCAATTGCTTGACCGATTTTAACAACCGTACCCGGTGTCATCGGTTCAATGTTTGCGGTACCGCGGATTCCGTCAGTGCCAAATAATTTATTTTTTGAAGACGCTTTTTCAGTTTTATTTTCTGCCATAAGCGTAAGAGACTATTACCTTTTTTCGGTCACTTCAACCCGAATCATATTAGGCCGCACGCTTAGAACTTTTACACCAAGCGGAGTCTGAATTTGCTGTGTCGGAATGTCCACTTCTGTGACCCCGATGCGTCCACCCGATAGGTCCAAAACCAATTTTTGAGTCTTAGGATCATCAATGAACTGTTTTAAAGCTGAACGTGGCCCGGATACGCGCACTCTGATTCGATCTGCCGTCTGCGCAAGTACCGCTTGATTTTCTGAAGTCAAAATTTCGAGGTTCATCACTTTCGTTAAAACGAAATCTCGTCTACCCATAACGGTTGTCCAAAGAAAGAGCGCAATAACAAGCGCCATAATTTTAGCAACCCAGTTATCTTGTATAAAATGACGAAAATGTTCTTTAATCATGTTTAAGCCCAAACGCTGTGTAAATTGATGCTCTGACATCACTGAGTTCAACGTGAGGTCTTAAGTGACCTCCCTGAACTAAGCCGACTGATTTATATTCTTCACTGATCACAAAAACGAGAGCGTCCGTTTCTTCAGTTAACCCGATCGCCGCACGATGACGAGTCCCCAAATTTTTATCGAGTGCCGGATTTTTTGAAAGCGGCAAAACATTACTGACACTGTGAATGCGACCCTGACGAATCAAGACCGCACCGTCATGAATGGGACTTGTTGGATGAAAGATACTGGCAATGAGTTCCGAAGAAACTTTAGAATCTAGATCAAGACCGTTTTCAATGTAGTTATCAACCAGAATATCTTTTTCAACTACCACAAGACCGCCGTAACCACGAGCTGCTGTCGACATAATTCCTTTAGCTAACTCTTCTGCGACTTGTGCATCTTGCGCGCGATTTTGTCCTGTAAAAAAGGCTCCACTGCCAATATGGGCAAGTGCCCTGCGAATTTCTCCTTGAAAAAGAATCACAGCAATGACGAAAAGATTCGAGAAAAATTTTTCAAGCAACCAGTTCAGCGTGTAAAGTTCTAAACCCTGACTGACAAGATAAGCAATTGCTAGAACTGCGAGCCCTGAAAGCATCTGCGCAGTTCCCGTTTTTTGCACAAGAAGTAAAAGCCGATAAACGATAATCCAAACTAAAAGGATATCGAAAATATCGGCTAAGCGAATCTGACTAAAAAGAAAGAATATATTCTCAAAAACTGTTGGCAACATCGTTTTAAAATTAAGCTGTTACCGGGCCGCCAGTATTTCCAACTGGATCGGAACCCGACAATTTTGCCGGACCAACTGAAGCTGGAGTAACAACACCTAAGCCGCCGCCACCTTCTTTTTTGTTTGAACGAACTTTTTCAATTTCGCTGGGATCCATGCCGTTTACAAGCATCGTCACTTCAGCCCCATCAATCGTTTCGTACATCAAAAGAGCTTGAGTTAAGCTTTCAAGAATATCTTTTTTATCTTTTAAAATGGCGAAAGCTTTTTTGTAACCTTCATCAATAATTCGAGAAACTTCCGCATCGATTTCTTCAGCTTTGCTTTCTGAATAATCTTTTGTAGCGTGGCCGTTTGACATACCTAAAAAGACCGGTCCTTCACGCTTTTCATAAGCTAAAGGCCCTAACTTTTCGCTCATGCCCCATTCGCAAACCATTCGGCGTGCAAGTTGCGTCGCACGTTCGATATCGTTTGCAGCACCCGCGGTAAAATCTTCGTAAACAATCGCTTCAGCCGCGCGTCCACCGAATGCAAATGCAATCCAGTTTTCTGCCTGCTTTTTCGAGAAGCTTAAAGAATCCTTTTCAGGCAATGTTTGAGTTAAGCCCAATGCCATTCCACGAGGAATAATAGTCACTTTATGAATAGGATCAAGACCCGGAAGACTAACGCCTACAAGGGTATGTCCTGCTTCATGATAAGCCGTCATCTTGCGATCTTCTTCAGAAATAACCATGGATCTGCGTTCGCTTCCCATAATCACTTTATCTTTAGCTTTTTCGAAATCTTCCATCTCGAGATATTTCTTATCATGTCGAGCTGCCACTAATGCTGCTTCGTTGACGAGATTTTCTAGGTCAGCACCCGTAAAACCAGGAGTTCCACGAGCGATTTTTTGAGGATCAACATCAGGCCCAATTGGAGTCTTGCGGATATGAACACCTAAAATTTGTTCCCGACCTTTTAAGTCAGGCTTATTCACGATAACACGTCGATCAAAACGACCTGGACGTAACAATGCCGGATCTAAAACGTCAGGACGATTTGTCGCTGCAACGATGATCACACCTTCAGAAGATTCAAAACCGTCCATTTCAACTAGTAACTGATTTAAAGTCTGTTCACGTTCGTCATGACCGCCACCCATGCCAGCACCACGATGACGTCCTACCGCATCGATTTCATCGATGAAGATCAAGCAAGGAGCAGATTTTTTTCCCTGTTCAAATAAATCACGAACACGACTTGCGCCGACGCCCACAAACATTTCAACGAAGTCAGAACCAGAAATTGTATAAAATGGAACGCCCGCTTCACCGGCCACCGCACGAGCTAATAATGTTTTTCCAGTACCTGGAGAACCCACTAATAAAACGCCCTTGGGAATTCGACCACCAAGGCGAGTAAATTTTTTCGGATCTTTTAAGAACGCAACTATTTCCTGGAGATCATCTTTTGCTTCATCAACGCCCGCGACTTCTTTAAACGTCACACGGTTCTTATGCTCTGTTAAAAGCTTAGCTCGTGATTTTCCGAAGCTCATGGCTTTTCCCCCACCGACTTGGATTTGTCGCATGATAAAAAGGAAAAGACCGACGATCAGAATGAGTGGCAACCAGTTTGTTAAAAACGCTGCTAAAAAACCGTTTCCTTCTTCACGTTCATATCTTGGAACAATCCCTTTTTGCGTCAGCTGATTGTAAACAGCATCACCTGGATTGCCGGTAAAGCTAAAATTTGTGCCATTATATTTCTCTTTAAATTCTGGCTTCATTTCGCCAACGAATTTGCCCGTGTCTAAGTAGATCACAAGTTTGTCTGATTGAACTTCTTGAGCTTCAACAGCTGCAATAAATTTATTAAAGCTAAAATCTTGAATAAATGTTTGTTGTTTTGTCTGGTAGACCTGAACCAGAAAAATTCCCATGATAAATAACCCGAACCAGAACGCTAAAACTTTTTGTCCAGATTTCATACGCTTCATTCCTTCCAGTAGATAGAGCAAACAGATTGAACTCCAGCTTCGTACATGATGCTTATTTTCCAATCTCGTGGCTTTAAGTGTAGGGCTTTCATAGATTGTTAACCAGTGAAACTAAATACGCTCTACCAAAATTCGCTGTGCGTTAACGGTCCAAAGAGCCCCCGCTGCCTTAAATATGAGTCGGCCGTTGAGGTTGTCCAGGCGCTTCTGCACTTCTTTTAGCTGCCCAGAGGTAAACTGTGTCATTCCCTGGCTTTTTAGCAACAGGGCTAGGTGCTGAATCTGATCTTTTTGATTCAGAGTGATATAATCGGAGCGTTTGATATCACTTTTATTTGGCATAGTTTGAGAGGCTACCGCACCAGTCGCACTTAAATTTTCTAGGCTGGCACTTAAGCGTTTGAGTCCGCCTGGTCGAGCTTTTTCCAAAATAGGAAGCCAGCGGTATCTCATCCAATTTCTGAAGTAATGAGTATTTTTGTTTGTTGGATCTTCACACCAATCAAGATTTCTTTCTTTTAAAAAATCCTTTAATTTCTTTCGGTCCATTTCTAAGAAAGGTCTGAAAACAGGAGCTTTCCAAATTTTCATACTCTGTAAACCCTGAGGCCCTGTTCCGCGTATGAGTCTCATCATTCGGGTTTCAAGAAGGTCTTGTGTGTGATGGGCCATGACGATGATGTGATCCAAGTGTTTTTGATTCCACTCTTTTAAAAATGAGATTCTAAATTTCCTGAAATCATTTTCCGATTTCATCTCAGTTCGACTTTTTGTTCCGTGAAATGGAATTTTTTCCTGTTCACAAATTTGTTTTACAAAATTTTGTGCAGTATCACGAAATCGTAAATTATCGCCCGGGCCATGATGAGCGTGAAAAACTTCAATCTTGATCGGCAGATCTTTCATGATATGAAACAAAGCTACCGAGTCCGAGCCACCTGAAACACAAAGTAGAAACTTGCTATTTTTTCGTTGCGCAGGAAGGTGAGAATTTAAAGTCCGCCAAACTTCGTGGTGAAGGGCTGACCATTTTTTTCCTGTTGATTTTAAGCTCTTCTGATTCTTCACGCCTGGCCCACAACTTTCCAGCTGACGAAATCGTAAAGACCTTCAACGCCCATTTCCCGACCTAGCCCTGAATCTTTAACTCCGCCGAAGGGAACTCTTGGGTCAGATTGAACAAACGAATTGATCACGAAAGTTCCAGCTTCGATTTCTCGGGAAACTTGATCGGCTAATTTCATATCTTGAGTGAAAATTCCAGCACCTAAGCCGAATGGTCCCTTGTTGATAACATCAACGACTTCATGCAAATCGTTGAAACGATACAAGCTTGCAACCGGTCCAAAAATTTCTTCGTTTTCAAATACTCTTAAGTTAGTTCCGAAATCTAAAATCCCTACTTGAGTAAAATAACCTTTTTCAGGAAGCTCATTTTCCGTCCACTCGAGCTGGGCACCCGCCATCCGCGCCCTTTTAGTTTGCTCCATCACGACATCTAAGAACCTTTTATCCGCTAACGGCCCCACTTGAGTTTCAGGATTTAATGGATCACCAATTTTATAAGTCTTAAGCACTTCTTTAAACTGAGTTTTAAATTGCGAATAAATTTGCGCATGAATAAAAAATCTTTTCCCAGCAATGCAAGATTGGCCTGTGTTAATCAGTCTTGATTGAACGCAAGTCTTAACTGCCAAATCAAGATCACAATCTGGCATCACAATATACGCGTCCGAACCACCTAATTCCAAAACACATTTTTTTAAAGCTGCACCCGCAATTTCGGCAATATGTTTTCCGCCCGAGGTACTTCCTGTAAAAGTCACTGCACGAATGAGTGAGGAATTAATCACGTCCGACGCATCTTGATGAGTCAGTCGCAAATTCAAAATCAGCTTCTGGTTATCAACGGTACACGCTTGTTCAATCAGTTCCGAACAGCCTGCAACGTTTGAAGAGTGTTTTAAGACAACAAGATTACCCGACATCCAAGCACAAGCGGCCATTCGAAGCGCCTGCCAGAATGGGAAATTCCAGGGCTGAATACTAAAAACAAGTCCGTAGGGTTCAGGACGAATCACTGTCTTTTTATAATGGGCCGAAACTTCTTTTTCTTTTAAGTGAGTGACCGCTAAGTCAGCCATTGTCTCGAGGGCGAAAGCACATTTCTCGACTTCTGCGATACCTTGAGTAATCGGCTTTCCCATTTCAAGAGTCGCTTGTTTTGCTAATTGATTTTTTTGAGCCAGTAATTGGCTGGCAACTTTTTTGACTTTTTGAGCCCGACCCTCGACGCTTAATTTTTTCCAACTCATTTGCTCAGCGGAAAATTTGTGAATAAGCTCAAATGCATCCAAATTTGAATGATGAGAATATTCTTTTAAGACACTTAAATTCGTCGGATTAATCGTTTGAATTGGCATCGCCTAGTATAGGCAAAGCTTTAGATCGCTGTAAACACTTCGTAAAACGACATGACAAGGGCTGCCAGAAAAAAGCTTGTCATTACACTGTAGCAAAAGACCTTATATTTTCTTTTTACGCCGAGAGCCTTCTTAGACCAGCGCGACTCATTGTAGACAGGAACCCGCTCTCGCAGGGAGCCAATCAAAAATGAGCAGCCTAAACAAAACAGGCAAACGGATGTTAAAGACCAAAGCATAAGATCAGAGTTCATCATATGTCTCATTTCGGCGCGTAATCCGAAACCCTTGAGTCTAGTTATGAGTTCCAGAGCCGGCGACTTGACCAGAGCCCAGGCCCTCACTCTTCGATAAATTCAAAGCGCCTGAACGGCGGAAGAGTCTCTTCATCTAGCCTGACGAGCGTCAGCTCTGGTACTTTAACTACCTCTAGAATTTTAGTAACTTTTAAGACCCCGGCCCGGCCATCAACTTTGATTCCCGGGATTAATTCCAAAAACTTTTGAAGGCCGATCGGCGAATGTTGGGCCATGATCGTTGTCGACATCGGACTTGAATGAATATAGAGCTCGCCACCTAGAGTCAGTCGGTCAAAAATCATGTTTAAGCTCTTAGTTAAATCGCGCGTGTAACTGATGACTCCATAAAAATCAGTCATCAGTTGAGCTTTCGGAATTTCCGTTAAAGGAATATCTTCGAAAAGTCTTCCCTCAAGCAACATTAGTTTCCCACCGTACTTTTTGATTCCGAAAAAGCGACCTAGCTTGTAAGTTATGAGGACTGTTTGCGCAGCTGCAGCGAATGAAGAATGAGTTTTGATGTAATCCTCGACTGCATTGCCCTTACCGCCGCCGAGATCAATCCAGGTATCGGTCGCTCTTAAGTTTTTTAAAGTTACCTTGAAATCTGAATGAAGCCCGTACTGATATTCGATTAGTTCCCGAACCGTCACGAATGAATTGTTTTTAACCGCGCGACTAACTTGCTCTAATGGTTTAATAAGCTGAGCACAATTACGGGGGGCTCCATAAGATTGACAGAGGCCAAAAAATGCCAAAAGAAAAGCGCTTAAAATCAATTTAAAATGCATAGGTTACCCTTGTGCAACTTTCAGAATTCATAAAAATATTATTTGCAAAACTGGGCCCCGCGAGAGGCCAAGGACGCGCAAAAAACCTGAAGAAAGGCCCGCGGATTCGGCGAGCCAATCAAAAATAAGCAGCCTAAGCAAAACAGGCAAACGGATGTTAGGTTCTACTTAATTTGCAACCGAGCTTCCGTTAGGTCGTAAGTTGTCAAGATGCTTTCGATAGAGCGCTTATCGACTTTAACTTCATTTGCTAAGTAGAAAAGTCTTATAGTACGGTTTTCAGGACCTACAGATGTTGCCTTCACAATTTCCGCTTTTTGCTGGGAAGTGAGCAAAAAATAATTAATTACGTGTCCAGAAAAACCAGTCGAATTGCCTATGCACTTTGTATCTTCACCATCACACTTTTCCCAAAACCATCTGTGACCATCAGTTTGTTTCGTTTCAACTGATTCCAATGAAGTTAAATAATCACGATCATCCATATATTTAAGCTGATCCATGACTGCACCTCTGAGGATGTCCGACACTTGCACGCACTCTGAGTTTTGAAAAGCTTTCTCCAAGTTGTTACCGAAAGCCAACTTCACCTGTTCAATCGGCTTTAATGTGCAAGAATAAATTGCTAGTTTTCCTTGCTGCTTTGATTCTAAATTTGTTTTTGCAAACGCTGTATAAGAAGTAGTCAAAAGGTTCAAAATGATGATCAGTTTTTTCATAAATTCTCCTACGGCCAGTTTAAGGGCCGGTAATAAGACATAGAACTGGTTTCATAGTTCAATTATTTATAGGAGCAAAACAGATGCCGTTTTAATCTAAACCTACATTTTTCGAACGAAAGCGACTATATAAGATGCTTGAGAAAAATGCTTAAGAAAGATGCTTAAAATGCAGCGGCTCAAACGCCGCAGGAATTGGGTGACATACCAGTTCTAAATGCGAAATTGGGACACTCACTTCTGTGAAGCTTTATTCTTTCTTTTTTTCGATTTCGATTTCGGCTTTGATTTTGAATTTGTGGGATTCCGCGAATTTTGAGAGTTCGTCGATCCAATCAATTTTTGAGATGATCCCGTTGATTTCTTTGGCTACTCGCGAAGTCAGTTCTTCTTTTGATTTGTTAGCACCTGAAAGCAAAGCTTCAAGTAACTCTTTAGGTAGTTTTAAATCAGCTACGTATTTTCTGATGCCCTCTTCGGTCATAAATGCTGCCGAGACACCCGCTGATACCACTTTTTTTAAAGTGTCGCTGATGCCGACTCTGTCATCACGGTCTGAGCTTTTATCTTTATTTGTTTTATCTGACGCCATAAAGTTGCTTTATTCTTTTGTGATAGGCTGAAATCATATTGGGTAAGTTTACGCTGACCAGGGCATTTGCAATCGGGCCTGGAACGAACATTCCAAACGTTGCTTCGACGTCATAAGTCGCGCGGCACTTGCCCGCTTCGTCCTGCATTTTCCAGAATCCTTTTGAGGTCTTAAAAACATCACCTGAAGCAAATTCCCAAATAACGGCTGAAGACGGAGTTTCCGTCATCCACATCGTATATGTGAAAGATTTGATCACAGAGACTTTATACTCGACGAGTTTTTTAGTCCCTTCAGTTTTTAAAACTTTACAGGATTTAACTTCACTTAAAAATTCGGGATACTTTTCGTAATCCGTCACAATCTTGTAAAATTGTTCGCTGGTACATGGAAATAATTCGGTCGTTACTGCTTTTGCCATACCCCTACATTGGGCGTCTTATTTTTTCAAAGGTCAACTTTTTTTGAAGCTCTTAAATAAAGCCTCGGCTGCTGACAGGAGAGCATCTTTTTCGTCGTTGATATCAAGACCTTGTTTACGTGGCTTAAAATAGTCGCACAAGTTTGAGCGCTCTTTTTCTAAAATTCGGTCTGCTTGTGTTTCCTGGCATTCATTATAAACCTTAGGGTCATAAAACGTACAGTTGCGGCAGCAGCGAACATCCGAGTGACATTTGTGGCATTCTTCTTTTCTGCTGACCGGTTCCGGGACATCTAATTTTTCGTTACATTTGAAGCAAAATACTTCCATAGATTTAAAGAAATCCTTTTGTCTTTAAAAAACAGCTAAACTGGTATTGGTTTTCTTTTTAAATTGTGGGTCGCTTCAACAAATCGGATTGTTCCAGTTTTAGAGCGCATCACAACAGAATGAGTCTCGACAATTTGGCCACTTTTAAAAGTGACGCCTTTAAGTAAGGGCCCATCGGTAATTCCTGTTGCAATAAACATCACAGATCCACGTGCTAATTCGTCACAAGTAAATTTCTTGTTGAGATCTTTTATTCCCATTCGAGTCGCCCGGGATTTTTCTTCTTCATTGCGGTATTTGAGTCTTCCTTGGAAATCGCCGCCTAAGCATTGCATCGCAGCTGCGGAAATCACGCCTTCCGGTGCTCCGCCGATGCCAATTAAAAGATCAATTCCTGTTTCTTCAAAACCCGCTGCAACGGCAGCTGACACATCTCCATCGCCGATGAGTTGAATACGCGACCCCAGTTTGCGCACTTCTTCAATTAAAGCGGTGTGCCTTGGCCGATCCATAATGACAACTGTGATATCGCTAACGGGCTTTCTTAAAGCTTCGGCAACGCGATTAATATTCTCAGTTGCAGATTTATCAATATCGATCACACCACGAGCGGCAGGCCCGCAGGCAATTTTATCCATGTAAGTATCAGGTGCGTGAAGAAATTGTCCTTTTTCAGCAACCGCGATAACCGAGATCGCGCCGACTCCACCTTTTGCGCAAATTGTGGTTCCTTCTAACGGATCAAGTGCAATATCAACTTCCGGAGAATCAGTTCCGCGCATTCCCACCTTCTCGCCGATATAAAGCATCGGAGCTTCATCTCTTTCGCCTTCGCCGATCACAACTGTTCCATCAATGTGAACGCTATCGAAAGCTTTTCTCATAGCGTCTACGGCCGCCTGGTCAGCTTCTTTTTCTAAGCCCCGACCCATCCATCTTGACGAAGCAAGTGCCGCAGCTTCGGTAATTCTGACGAATTCTAAGCTTAAGTTTCTTTCCATGAGGCTCATCCTTTTGTTGAATCTAGAGAGTACCTGATTTAAACCTCATTATATGCAGAATTGGAAACGATATTTACCCATTCAACTCACCTTTTCACGCATTTATATATTGGTGATTTTGGTTCCCATGATCCTGCATAAGGGCTTTTGGTGGGACTTAAGCGCCGGTCTTTTATTCGCACTCGCTTCACTCACCGATGCCTGGGACGGAGCTTTAGCTCGCAAATGGAATTTAGTCTCGAATTTCGGTAAATTCATGGATCCCGTTGCCGATAAAATCTTAGTTTCAACTGTTTTGATCGTCCTTTTGTATATGAACAAAATTGATCCTTGGCTTGTGATGGTTTTGCTCGGCCGTGATACTTTTATTGGCGGAGTTCGAAGTGCGGCCGCCGCCGACAATTTGGTCATCGACGCGAAACCCACTGGAAAATGGAAGACAGGTTTTCAGATGGTCGGAATCTCGATGGTGATCCTTGAAACTTTTCCAGGCCTGCCTTGGTTAGGTGACACCGGAAGAGTCGTTTTGTGGATCTCGGTTGTGTTAAGCTTACTTTCGGGCTACCAATATTGGCAGTCGTATAACGGAATTCGTAAAGCGTAATCCCCGCTACAAATTTTAAGGGGATTAAGAAAGGTTCAAGGTCAGCATGCTCAGATATTTTACACCCGCTTCTTGGACTATGATCTTTATGATGCTTTTAATGAGCTTGTATTTACACGCTCAGAAAGTAACTAAAACGAAACCCGGTTTACGAATCGGACCTTCCTCAACAACCGCTAGTTTTCTTCGCCCATAATCGACTCACTTCTTCACTTCTGACGCGCTGCCATTTTGAGCATCGGGTACGCTATCTTCTGCATGAATTACTTCCACAGATGCCGCAGTGTCTGTTCGATTCTTCTCTGAGAGGCTCAAGCCCCACCACTGCCCACCAATGAAAAAGAGAACGCCCAAAACCATCAACCAAATCAGTTTTTTCATAGTCCAAGATTGGCATTGACTAAATGGGGTGGCAACATTAGTTTTGTCACTCAATTTAGTCCACATTCGTGTGCGCGAGTAGCTCAGTTGATAGAGCGATGCCTTGCCAAGGCATAGGTCGCCGGTTTGAGCCCGGTCTCGCGCTCCAAATTCTTCTTCTTAAGGGTTTGGAGAATCCCCATGCATCTACAAGCCGAAGTATATTCTTTAAAAATTGATAACGTTAATGAAGTTGTTAAAGCGGCAATGCTGCCATTTTTTATGGATGAAGAAGGCGATAACGTAAATGCTTTCTGGGAAACCTACAAAATCGGTAACGGCTTGTTACCTGGCAAAACAAAAGATTTCGAAGAACTTTCAAAAATTGATTCTGCTTTTCGCTGTCATAGCTTTTATGATGGTCAGTCATGGCATCATTCGCAATGGATGGAAGATATCGATGTTGAAGATGATTTTTCTGATTTCGATGGTAGGATTGCTTCAATCAGAGAGATTCTTGGCAATCAAGAAGGATTTCTCATTACAGTGAATTATCATTTTTAGGAGATAAAACCTGTGAAACCTTGTTCGATCCCTGTTCCTCTTGAGGAAGTGGTGGTCAATAATCAATTTTCTTTAAGGCCTGTCCGCGAGCCTGATTATAAATCGGAAGCGGACGCGCTGGTTCAACTTTCAGAATCCCTAGCTGATATGCCAGAAACAATTCTACAAAAAATTTCAGAGATTGCCTTGAGGCTTTGCTCTGCAGGATCTGCTGGTGTTTCAGTTGCAGAGCTTGCTGAAGGCAAAGAAATTTTTCGCTGGCGTGG
>JANPPO010000310.1:0-4564 GCA_031428555.1 Bdellovibrionales bacterium
AACGGGTAGAAAATAAGAACGCTAATTGTTTTGTAAAAGAAGTGGGCCCAAGCAACTTGTTTGCCGATGTAGTTTGATCCGGCCGCAGCGATAAGGGCGGTCGAAGTTGTGCCGATATTTGCCCCGTAAACCCACAGCATGGCATCTTGAATCGTAATGGCATTTGCAGCAGCAAGCGCCATCGCTAGACCGACTGTCACAGCCGAGGAGTGCACAAAAGCACAAAAAAGAATCGAAACTAAAAGCGAATACCCAGGGTTTTCTCTGAGAGTTTTAAAGAATTCGGCAAACATGGGATTTTCAACGAAATGCCGAGAGCTATCACCCATCATTTTCATTCCGATAAAAAGAAATGAAAAACCCATGAAAGCTAAAGCCAAATTCTTAATACCAGGTTTTTTACTTTGATAATAAAATGCAAAAGCGATGATAAAAACCGGCAAAGAAACGCTTACTAAATTTAAAGAAATGAGTTGAACCGTTAATGTCGAACCCACGGCGGTTCCAATGATCACGCCCATGACTTGTCTTAAGTTAATAACTCGAGCAGAACCTAAGCCCACAAGCATCGAGGTGACCGCGCCTGAGCTCTGCAAAAGTGTTGTTAAAGAAATACCCACGACAAGGGATAAAAAATTGTTATCGGAAACCTTGTTCATCAACATCGAGATTCTTGACGCAAGTAGCTTTTCTAAGGATTGGCCAGCTAAGGTCATCCCATAATGAAAAAACGCAATACCGCCCAGCAGGAGGATGAAATATGAACTACCGACTTCAATCATAACGACTTAATTTGCCTCGTTTTTTTAAAAAATCCAAGCCTATAAAGTTAAGAGCGAACCTACAAACAAAGCTATAAACAAGGTTCGCCAGATATTTGCGTAAAATATCTCTGGACTTAGAGGGGTCCATTATCGGAGAAGTAGGATTAAGTTTTAGACTCACCACTCTATGATCTAATAAGGGGCAATTCTTGTATAGTCCAGGCAGCCATTCAACACCAAAAAAGTTCGAAGTTGTGGCGGCTTTGCTTGTCGATGGTGAAGAGATTTTAATAGCTCAGCGAAAGTCTTCGGACTCGGGTGCGGGCTTTTGGGAATTCCCCGGTGGTAAGGTGGAACAAGGTGAAAGCCTAGAACAAGCGCTAACAAGAGAAATTCAGGAAGAACTTGAAATTCCTATTCAGGTTTTGCACATGTTGGGATCTCACGAAGTCCTCACGCCTACACAAAAGCTGATTCAATTAAGTCTATTTGCAACCCAAGCTCAAAATAGACATTTTGTCTTGAATGATCATGATGATGCGAAGTGGATTTGCTGGAAAGACCTTAAGGATTACTCGTTCTTACAGGGAAATGTTAAATTTCTTCCGGCGATTGAGAATTTCTTTCTCAAAAAATCAGTCTAAGAAATAATTCTTTTCAAAATTTGACGGCAGTCTGCAGGTCAAACTTTTCCCGAACCACCCATAACGATTTTGGGCAACAAAGTCATAGACCCTATCACTTAAGGAACTTGGAATAATTTTAAATATTCTAAATACCGAAAAGAATCCGCCGAGATCACCCAATATCTCAAGTACTGCTTGAGATTTGTCGTACATCTTTTCATCCTTCATATAGATCACCGAATCAAAAGTCTGATGACCCAGAAGTATTCGACTGGCCGTAGGTCCTTGAAGTGGAGCAAAGCGAAACCGACGTTTCTTATCGAGCATAAAGATTTTCGTCACAAAACGGTCACAGAGTCCGCAATGCCCATCGAAAAAGATGATATTTGGAGTAGTGTTCATCTTTTACAGTGTAGACCAATGATTACTAACTTGCCATAATAGATTAACATGAATGTGGCAGTGTTTCCTTTAGTTAATGTTTGCTTATTTCCCGGTACAACCAAACCGCTCAATATTTTTGAGCCCCGTTACTTACAAATGATGCGGGACTCGGTTGCCAATGGGCAGCACGTAGCTTTGGGTTTTATTGAAAACATTGAAAACGTGAAGCCCCATAAAGCTGGTGAAAACCTTTCTTATATTCGCCATATTGCAGGAATTGGAAAGCCAAGAATAATCCAAGAGCGCCTCAATGGAACTTTGTTAGTTTTCATGCAAGCGGTGGGTAAAGTTAAGTTGGGTCCACTCATAACGACAGAAACTCCCTACCTGATGGTTGAAGCAGAAGAAATTATAGAAGTAAGTGAATTGCGTGGAACAAGCTCGCAATATGTAAATATATTGAATCAAATTTTAGCACGGTGGATTCAAAATCATATTCCAGATCCCGAACAACGAAAATTCTTTTTAGATAGTGTAACAGGCCCACTGGAAATCGTAGGGGCTTTTGCTTCTTACTTAGTCCGAGACTATGATTTGCAACAGATGATTTTAGAGATGAATGATATTAATGATAAAATTCAGGTTCTTTATCGTTTAGTTGAAAGTAACGAGATCATGACGTAGTTCACTAAGCTAATCCAAACAAGTTGGGCGATCGTTAAATGAACAAGCTTCATCCAAACAGGACTTAAAAGTAACAACGTCAATATTCCAAATATGACGGCGATGCTCATAGCACTTGCGACCTGCAAATTGGCTTTCGATAAATCGCCTTCCGTCTGCTCTGACTTTTTATAAAATTTCAAAATAAGAGAAAGCCCGATCACCAATGCTAAAATGGGATGAACAATTCGCAATTTCAAAATCCACGGGGAATCGCTAGCTAAATCTTTTTGAAGACCTTCTTGAAGAGTTTGCGAAGGGAAAAGTGTATTAGCTAATGCAGCCCAAGCTCCAGTTGCCGGGATCAGCATAAAGATGATCCAATTAGATCCCTGTGCGAGCAGTCCCTGCCAAGAAACTTGTAAAGTTAATGGATTTCGAGCCGGCTGAGTGACAAGAGCCAAAATGACAGTACTTCCTGTTAAAAGAAGGCTATTCATTTGATGCAGTGTCATAACTGAAAGTCTAAAGATCGTCGCGTTTTCACCAACGAGTCCCTTTAGAACTAAAGCAGCACCTAACAAGGCTTCGATGATCATTAAAATAAAAGTCGCAACTGCAACTTGTCTGGCCGCTGATTTTTTTGGGAAAACTCTAAATGCTATAATCGTTAATGCGAGTACAAAGATTCCATAAATTCCAGAGCTGAGCCTATGAAAGTATTCAATGAGTGTTTTTTGACTAGGAGCAGTTGGAATGTAAGAGCCATCACATAGGGGCCAGTGATTACCACAACCATCGCCTGAATGAGAAATCCGAACCCACGCGCCCCAGATGATAACGAGCACTGTGTAAACCACAAGAAGCCAACAAAATTTATGAAATGTGCGAATTGATGTTTGTTTTTGCATCTCGTCTTTTATGTCTCATAAACGGGATGACAATATCAAGTTTTTTAAACAACATGAGACATATGAAAATACTCATGACAGGCGCTACAGGTCTTATCGGAAAAGAACTCGGTCTTGAACTTTCTAAACGGGGACATCAGCTTTCCGTCGTATCAAGAGATCGAAAAAAAGCTCTACTGGAATTGCCATTTCCCTGTGAAGTCATTCAAGGAGATCTCAGCAGTGGACTCATCAGGCACCCCAGCCTTGATTCCATGGATGCCGTTGTTCACTTAATGGGTGAAGGTGTTGCGGAAAAGCGCTGGTCTTCTGCACAAAAGACCAAAATTTATGAATCACGAATATTAGGTACTCGAAATCTTGTTAACTCTTTTACGAAGCTGTCCCCGCAAGTTTTTATATCAGCATCCGCAATTGGAATCTACGGAGACCGCAAAGACGAAGTGGTAGATGAAAATTCAAATTCAGGTACAGGTTTTCTGGCAGATGTTTGTATCAACTGGGAGCAAGAAGTTGATGAGATTGCAAAAGGTAAATCAAAAACCAGAGTTGTAAAGTTTCGTTTACCACCGGTGTTCGCAAGGCAAGGCGGGGCACTCGATAAAATGCTACCGGCATTTCAGGCTGGTGTCGGCGGAAAATTAGGTTCAGGCAAGCAGTGGATGTCTTGGGTCCATATACAGGATGTCGTTAAAGCATTTGTTGAAGCTTTAGAAAAAGAAAAGTTTCAAGGAGTCTATAATTTAACTGCGCCTGAAGTGATCACAAATTTGGAATTCACACAAACTCTTAATAAAGTATTGAATCGCCCCGGCGGGCCGCCGGTTCCAACTTTTGCACTGAAGGCTTTGTTTGGTGAGATGTCACAAGTTATTTTGGCCTCTCAAAAAGTTAAATCTCAAAGGCTTGAAGAAGCGCAATTTAAGTTTCAGTATCCGACATTGGAAAAAGCACTTATGGATTTATTGAAATATCAAAATCAGGGCGAACAGTTTTTTGAAGCGAAACAATATTTACCTGTTCAAATTGATGAAGTGTTCGCCTTTTTCTCTGAGGCTGAAAACTTGGAAAAGATAACTCCTCCAAATTTAAAATTTCAGATCGAAAGTGTTTCGACTCCCAAACTTCAAGAGGGAACACTCATCGATTATAAATTAAAAATTCAAGGTGTGCCGGTTAAATGGCGCACATTAATTGAAAAGTGGAACCCGCCTTA
>JANPPO010000311.1:0-3606 GCA_031428555.1 Bdellovibrionales bacterium
AAGTCGAGATGGAAGCAAAAAAAGCCGCAGGTTATTTCAATACTGAAAAACCTAAGACCGAAGAGGACTTAAAAAAAGTAAAGGGTCGAAACATTGAGTAAAGAATTAAATCTAAAAAAAGAAGAAGTGAATTTTCTTTTATCTCCTGAAGCGATCAGAAAGCAGGCAAAAAATATTTTTGACCTAACGGTCGCAGGCCAAGGCTTATTCGAATATCATCCTGAAAAATTAAAGCCTACAGTTGATTATGTCTTAACTGTGATCAGAAAAAACTATCCAAGCTTAGAGATTCCCTTTCAGTCCCGCTGGGGACATTTCAGAGTCGGCGGAATCGACCGAGTTAAAGCGTTGGATCAAAAGCTATCAAGCTTTGATAAAATGGAGCAAGCGCGGATCAAATTAGATCTAGTGATTACCTCTGTTCTTCTTGATGCTGGTGCCGGCGCAAATTGGAAATAATTTGAAAAGGATTCTCAAAAAGAATTTTCGAGATCTGAAGGTCTAGGAGTCGCAAGCCTTCATATGTTTTTGAGCGGAACTTTTGCAAGCGACCGCAAATCTTTAAATGCGGATTCTGAGGGACTAAAGAAAGTAACGACTGCAGACATTAACGAATTCTTCCAAGTATCTGAAACAAATCCTTTGATTGGTGTCGAAGGGCGCAAACAACTACTCAATAATTTATGTCAGGCTTTATAAAATAAGGAAATTTTTGAAAACGGCCGGCCTGGTAACATAATAGATTATCTCTCTAAAAAATTCGGCAAAAATATTCCCGCAAAAGGCATTCTTCGCGCAGTTCTTGATGGCTTAGGACCTATCTGGCCTGGAAGATTATCGGCTCAGGGAATTAATTTAGGAGACATCTGGCAGCACTCAAAATTGGGGAAGCCCCAAAGTTTGGAAAGCTTGGTGCCGTTTCATAAATTGTCTCAATGGATGACCTATTCTTTAATCGAACCGATTATGGATGCAGGCTTTCAAGTGAGTGGAGTCGAAGAACTCACAGGCCTTGCAGAATACCGAAACGGTGGCTTGATCATTGATTCAGGTTTAGTCAGCGTCAAAGATCAATCAGCACTTAAGACTTCATGGTCGCCGGACTCAGATCTCGTTATCGAGTGGCGGGCCTTGACCGTTTACTTGCTTGATCAAATCGGGGCGATTGTTCAAAAAGATTTAAAAAAAGATCCGAAAGAATTTCCACTTGCTAAAATTTTAGAGGGTGGCACTTGGTGGGCCGGAAGATTTTTAGCAAAAGAAAAGCGCGCAAGCGGGGATCCGCCGCTACAAATTAAAAGCGACGGTACAGTTTTTTAGAAAATTAACTGAAGAAAGATTTGGAAACACTCATGAAAGTTAAAGTTATTAATCATCCGCTTTTGAAACATAAACTCGGATACCTTCGCGATAAAAGAACGAACTCTGTCGAATTCAGGGATCTCGTCAAAGAAATCAGCGTCTTGTTAGCCTACGAAGCAATGCGCGACTGGAACGAGATGATTGAACTTGAAATCGAAACTCCGATTGCGAAAGCTACGGTTGAAAGAATTACGAAGGCCCCAGTCGTTGTTTCAATCTTAAGAGCCGGAAACGGAATGCTTGATTCGGTTTTGTCAGTGATTCCTTTTGCCTCAGCCGGATTTATCGGAATCTACCGAGATAAATTTATCCATAACACGGTCGAGTACTATTTCAAAATGCCTGAAAATATCAAAGGCCGCATGGCGATTCTTTGTGACCCACTTGTTTCAACAGCAGACACGATGATTGCAGCGATCGACAGGCTTAAAAGCTATGAAGTAAAAGAAATAAGAATTTTGACTATTCTACTTAGTGATTTTGCACAAAAAAGAATTCACCACTTTCATCCGGATGTCGAAATCTTCACTCTGAATATTGAACAAGAAATTAATGAACTAGGTTATCTTGTTCCAGGACTAGGAGACGCGGGTGACCGCCTTTACCAAACAAAATAGCTTTTTGCTTGGCGTTGCCGGTGGCAGTGGGTCGGGAAAGACTTACTTCGCCCAAGCTTTGCAAACAGAGCTTGGGAAAGATTTCTGCGAAATCATTTCCCAAGATAACTTCTACATCGACCAAAGCAAAAACTTTGATTTCGATGGCGGTTCGGTGAATTTCGATCACCCTGATAGCATCGATTTTTCGCTTTTAACGAAAATGGTGGCGGAACTTAAACAAGGTCGCGAAATCCAAATTCCAATTTACGACTTCGTGACTCACTCTCGGAAAAAAGAAACGATTTTAATTAGGCCAAAGCCAGTTGTCATTATCGATGGAATTCTGATTTTCCATCCGCCAAATTTAAGAAGCAGTTTCGATGAAACAATTTTCTTTGATACTCCAGAAGAGTTGCGCTTTCAGCGTCGACTTGAAAGAGACATCAAAGAGCGCGGCCGTGAACCCAAAGGTGTGCACACGCAGTTTTACAACCAAGTGAAGCCCATGCACGATCAATTTGTCGAGCCTTCTAAAGCTTATGCGAAGTCGATTGTAAAAGAAGTCGGTGAGTTTGATTCTATTTTAAAAGAATGCTGCGCAAAGTTGCGTCGAGTTTAAGCATTTTTAGCTTTGACCTTAAACAAAACTCCTTCCAATTGTTGAGCTCGTAATTTAAGTTCAGTCCTTATGGAAAAGATCACGAAAAAATGGTGGAAAGAGGCTGTTGCCTATCAAGTTTATCCTCGTAGCTTTATGGATTCCAATGGCGATGGCATTGGTGATATTCAAGGTATTATTTCTAAACTTGATTACTTAAAAGACCTTGGCATTGATGTGATCTGGCTTTCGCCCATGTATAAATCTCCGCAAGACGATAACGGCTACGACATCAGTGATTACCAGGATATTCATCACGAATTTGGAACTTTAAAAGATTTTGATCAGCTCTTGAGTGAGTGTCATAAACGAAAAATTAAATTGATTATCGATTTAGTGATTAATCACACAAGCGACGAACATCCTTGGTTTATTGAATCTAAGTCATCGAAAAATAATCCGAAACGTGACTGGTATATCTGGCGAGATGCCAAAAATGACAAAGAGCCTAATAATTGGGAAAGTATTTTTGGTGGCTCGGCGTGGAAATGGGATGAAAAGACAAAACAATACTTTATGCATTTGTTTTCTACGAAGCAGCCCGATTTGAATTGGGAAAATTTAGAAATGCGGGAAGCGGTTTACAGCATGATTCGCTGGTGGCTTGATCGGGGTATTGATGGCTTTAGAATCGATGCGATCAGCCACTCGAAAAAAGAACCTGGCTTAAAGGATATGCCGAACCCTGACAACTTAGAATTCGTTCCTTCTTATCAAAAGCATATGAATGTCGAAGGAGTTCACGAATATATTGATGACTTAAGTCAGAAAACATTTAGTCGTTACGACATTATGACCGTTGGTGAAGCAAACGGAGTCAATGCGGAACAAGCGCCAGAATGGGTTGAAGAGAAGCGAAATAAGTTGAATATGTTAATCCAATTCGAGCACATCGGTTTATGGGACACGGATCCCACGCGAAGAATTGATATGTTGAAAGTAAAAGATGTGTTCAGCCGCTGGCAAAAAGGTTTACACGGAAAAGGT
>JANPPO010000312.1:0-8910 GCA_031428555.1 Bdellovibrionales bacterium
CCCACCACTTAAGAAAATTCCATCTAAGTTGAAGCCGATTGATAGATTGTAGCAAAGAATTGCAAGTGCCCAGGCCATATCGTCAAAAAGATCCTGAAATTTCGAACTTCTTAATAAAACGAGTTCTTCAACAGAATTGCCTTTGAAGCCTCGTTCTTTTGCTCTTCTTAAAAGCCCAGTGCCTGAAGCAATTCCTTCAACAGTGTAATGAGATAAGTTTTTAGGTTTTTGCTTGATCTCGGGAAGACTAATCAATAGATGGCCAAATTCAGAGCCAGCGCCTTTCGTTTGGCAAGGGCGACCGTTTACGATCAAACCACTTCCAATTCCAGTTCCGATTGTGACAACGGCATAAGAATCCATTTTCTTAGCACCACCGACCCAGCCTTCAGCCAGTGCGGCAGCGATCGCGTCGTTTTGAAAATAAACTTTCGTATTAAAACCACTTTTTTTAATTTTATCTTCAGCTTTTTTTAAAAGAGGAAAAGTTTTCCAGCCAGGATAGTTGACGGGGTTAATTAAAATTCCTTTTTCGACATTCATCGGTCCAGCACTAGCCAGCCCAATTCCTTGAAACTTTGCAGCCGAGCATTCCTTTGGAAAACGATTTTTTAAATCGCACGAAAGATCGGCTATCAACTGAATGACAGTTTTTTGTGCCTTTTCAGGGGAACCAGCCCCTTTCATATTCACAGGTACTTTAATGTAGTTAAGAATTTTGCCATCTTCGCGTACAAGCGCTGCGGCAAGCTTTGTTCCACCTAAGTCAAAACCGATCGTATATTTCATGAGACGCTTATAACCTGATTCTGTTTTATAAGAAAGCAGGTTTTTTGATCATTTTATCCAGTGCAAAAGCGCAGTTAATCAGGCCGACATGACTGTAAGTCTGTGGGAAGTTTCCCCACTGGCTTCCATTGTTAATATCAAAGTCTTCGCTGATCAATCCTAAGTGATTCTGGGCTTTCAAAACCTGTTCAAAAAGCTCGGTCGCTTCTTCTATGAAATTGAGGTGAATCAACGCTTCGATATACCAAAAGCTACAAACTAGAAACGCAGACTTCTGCAAACCGAAATCATCCGTATGTTTGTAGCGCAATAAAAATCCAGGTTTGATTTCGAGATCCTTTTGAATGGCTCTTAAGTGTGCGACAGCTTTTTCGTTCGATTTATCATGGAAAAAGCCGAGTGTAATCATTTGCAATAAACTTGCGTCCAAATCTTGCGAACCTATAGCTTGAGTGTAAGCTTTCTTTTCTTCGCTGTAACATTGTTCTAATAATTCACTTGCCCGAGCCATCAGCTTATCAGCTTTTGCTTCCAATTCTTTGTCTTCGCGAATCTTCGCAATTTTCTTACATGCAGCACTTCCAGCCCAATGGAAAAGTGAAGAGTAACTGTGCATTGATTTACGTCCCCGGAATTCCCAAAGTCCATTATCAGGCTGCTCAATCGTTTTTTCAATGTAAGCTAATAAATACTTCACTGATCTAGTCGAATAAATTTCTTTATTCACAAGTCTTGCGTCTGTAAATAGACTAAATAGAGCCATCACAATTTGGCCGTAAGCATCGTGCTGAATTTGCAAACTTGCTTCGTTCCCAACGCGAACTGGTTTGTTATTCAAATAGCCACTTAAGTTCAGCTCAATTTCTTTCATCTGCGGAGCCCCGTCTATGCAGTAAACGGGTTGCAGAGATTCAAGCGAGCTCATGTTGAGGTTTTCAATGAAGTGAGCGTACTTTTCCATTTCTTCAAAATGACCTAATGAATTAAGCGCCGACAAAGTATAGTAAGTATCTCTAAGCCAACAGAAACGGTAATCCCAGTTTCGACCTTCGCCGTCTATTTCAGGTAAGCTTGTTGTACACGACGCGATGATGGCACCGGTATCTTCATATTGATGCATTTTAAGAGTCAGCGCAGAACGAATCACTTCTTTTTGAAAAAGTTTAGGAAGAGTGCAATGTCTAACCCACGTTTGCCAATACTGTTTCGTTCGAGTCAAAAAATCTTCAAAAGTATGAACAAGCGGCCCTTCAAGGGGAATACCCCACGAAAGAACAAAATAAAGATCTTCATTTAAAAAGAATTCACGCTGCTGTTGAATCAAAGTGAGAGAAGCATTTGTTGTCAGTCGAACAGGCTGCTCGAGACCAGAATACCGAATGTGATTGCTGCCAAGATGAACTTCTGGTTTTACTTCGCCGTAGCTTCCAACAGGATCACAATTTACGAGAACTCGTGGCGTTCCTGAAATCTTTCTGACTTTGCGAAATAACATAAGTGGCTTGTGGAATCTTTCATTTAAATAAAATCTTGGAGCAAAATCGATGACTTCAAAAATGCCCTCTGCTGACTCAAAACGCGTGATCAAAATATTTGAGTTCTCTAAATAATCCTGACGGCTAGTATATTGATCTCCAGGGGGACAGATGGAAAAGTTTCCACCTTTCTTTTCATCTAGAAGTGAACCAAAAATAAAACTTGAATCAAATCGTGGCCAGCACATCCACTTGATATTTGCACGATCATCAATTAAACCTGAGAAGTTACAATTACCAATCATTCCTAGTTTATATTTATGAGACTTAAGGTGTGATGAAGAACCAGACTTGTCGGATGTTTGAGTATTTGAGTTCACAGCGCCACCTGTCAGGTTAAGTTAAAAATAGAGTAAAATTAAAGAAATAACTTTGTAGATATTAAGTGGAGTTCATGACTTTGACAAAATCAAAACGTATTTTCATTTCGAATAGATTGCCATTCAGCATTGATCCAAAAACAGGGCAGCTCAAACAGGGAAGTGGCGGACTTGTTTCAGCATTGCTTGGCGTCAATCTCGAAGATCCATTTTGTTGGATGGGTTTTGAAACAGAAGAAGAAAGTGCAAATAAAATTATCGAGAGTGCTCCATCGCTTGTCCCAAATCTAATTGTTAAGCCCGTCGTCTTAGAAAAAAAACTTTATGAAAGTTATTACGATGGTTTTTGTAATGATGTCTTATGGCCGCTTTTCCACTATGAAGGTCAGCATACTTTTTTTAGAAGACGAGATTGGCAGGCTTACATTGCTGCAAATCGAAAAATGGCGGACGAAGTTTTAAAAATTGCAAATCCAGATGATACAATTTGGATTCACGATTTTCATTTCCTTTTGTTACCTCAGATGTTGAAACAGGGAAATCCTGGTTTAAAAGTGGGACTTTTTCTTCATACGCCCTTTCCGAGTTCAGAAATCTTTAGACAGCTTCCCGTGCGGGAAGAAATTTTGAAAGCCGTTATCCGATGTGATTTGATCGGCTTTCATGAACACTCTTATTTAAGGCACTTTACTGTTTCTCTGAAAGCTCATTTGGGAATTGATTCGACATTTTTCAAAGCTGAAATTGCAGGGCATACGCTTCACTTGGGTGTTTATCCAATCAGCGTTGATACTCAAAAATGGCGAACGAATGCGAATTCCCCTGCAGTATTGAAACAGACAGAAGTTTTCAAAGAAAAAATACAATCTAACTTTCTAATTCTTGGCGTCGATCGCCTGGATTATACAAAAGGTTTAGAGCTCAAGTTACTAGGCTTTAGAAGACTTTTACAAAAATATCCAGACTTACGTGGCAAAGTAAATTTGCTACAGGTTGCAGTACCTACAAGAACAAAAGTTCCTTCATACATTCGACTTAAAAAACAAGTAGATCAATTAGTTGGAATGATTAACGGCGAATTTGGTCAACCAGGTTATACTCCTGTGAATTACATTTTTAATTCAATTACCGAAGATAAACTTCTGGCCCTTTATAAAAGAGCCGAGGCTTTGCTTATCACAAGTAAGCGTGACGGCATGAACTTAGTTGCAATTGAGTATGCAATTTCCCAAGAAACGGAACATCCAGGAGTTCTCGTTTTAAGTGAATTTGCGGGAGCAGCTTCGTTGCTAGGGCAGGCTCTTATAATCAACCCATGGGATGAAGATTCAATCGCTGATGCTTTAGAGCGCGCCTATAGAATGCCAATAGCTGAAAAAGTTCATCGCGTTCAAGGTCTTCAAGCTGTGTTATCAAAATACTCAGCTACTCAGTGGGCGGTATCTTATTTAAAAGATTTAGATGTGACTTCAAATCACTCGGAAAAACTACCAGTCATTAGATTAGACGAATCGAATAAGTATCAATCAGGAGAGTTATTCGAACGAATCATGAATGCGAAAAAGTGCTATTTAGTTATGGATTATGATGGGACGCTTGTAGGAATTAAAGGTTTGCCAGAGTTTGCAGTTTTGCGGGATGAACCAAGAAGTCTTTTACTGGATTTAGAAAAGTTTTTTTCAATTCACATTTTAAGTGGAAGAAATAAAGAATTTCTTGATGAACAATTTCAAGACAATCCATTTTCATTGGCTGCAGAGCATGGCGCATTTAGTAGAATTGGTTCAAGCGAATGGAAGAGTCGGGTCTCTTCAGATATTCAATCCTGGTTTCCTGAAGTGAAGCGAGTAATGAATGCCTATTCTGAAACCGTTCCGCTTTCGTTTGTTGAAGCAAAGGAAGCCAGTATTGTCTGGCATTACCGTCAGTCGCCTACTGATTTTGCAGCATTTAGAGCCAAAAAGTTAGATGAAGAGTTACAAGTCGGCCTAGCAAATCAGCCAGTTTCAGTCACAATCGGAAATAAAATTGTGGAAGCAAAAGCTGTCGAGTGCAACAAAGGTAGCTACTTAAGATGGCTTATGGATAACGAGCCTGATGATACGCTCTACATTTGTATTGGTGATGACCGAACTGATGAAGATATGTTTCGCATAATTCAGGATAAAGGTATTTCAATTAAAGTCGGCCCTGGCATGACGGCCGCTCAGTACCGCTTACCTTATCAAGAAGATGTTTTAAAATTCCTGACCGAAGTCCTAAAAGAAAAAGAAGTCAAAGATGGTCGAAAGCCTACTAAAAAAGTAACGGCTACCACAGCTGCAAAGCTTTAGAACCGTCTTTCCCACTGTAAGACGATCTCTGTATTTTGTCCTTCTTCAGGCGTGGCCGCTGTCCAGCGAGCGGTCAGCATCCACTGCCTGGAAACTCTTTTCCGAAGCTCTAGCTGAGCGGTCGATTCCCACGTCGTACCAATGCCTGCAGTGACGTCTCCGCCAAGAGCAACGGTTGCTGTATAAACTTTTGTAACCGGATTATAGGAAAAGCTTTTGATCGGTGTAGATGCAAACGCCCAAAGGCCAAACAAGCCGATCGCGCGATCAGCGACTGCAGCTTGTACTCCGCCAGCAGTTTCTGCGTCGGCAGATGCAAGTTCTCCGCTGACACGGTCATAAAGTAGAACTGAAATGATTTCATCCTGTGGAAGTTCGGGCTCGCTAGTCATTGTGATGTTAGGATTTTTAGCATTACCTTTAACTTCAATAAAAATAGTATAATGAGTCTGCTTGATTCGAAATCTTCCGTCGACTGGCAAAACATCGTCTTCAGTTTGACTTAAGTCTATACGCATTTTTTCAACGCGAACTCTCCTTCTTAAATAAACGATATCAAAAGGCTCTGTCTGGACAAATCCATCATTACCATTTTTAGAGTTGAGATTAAGCTTCAAGGTTAATGGTAAAAATGGCTTGAAGAATTCTGATAATAAGCGAATTGCGCCAGGGTTTAATGTATCGACTTGAATGTCGAAGCTCATTTCGAAAGCAGATTTAACTGCTTTCGGCGGAGGCACTTTCAAAATTCGCGGATCCGGAGTCACGCGAGGTTTTCCACCAACCGGATTTAAGGGTGGTAACTCGACTTGAAAATCCTGAATTTTTGTCATCGTCTGAACGTGTACTTTCTTAAAGTCGGGACTTAGTAAAACTGTGGCAAGATTATTAAGCTTTACGATTTGCCTTTTCGATTTTAAATCAATGTCAAGTTTGGCCGGGAACTGAGATCCCTTTTCATCCGTACTAATGGGTCCCTGAGCATAAAAATTCACAGTTCCATTCAGCACATCAAGCGGAGCCGGAATCATGACCTTATACATTTCAAAGACAGGTCGTAATCCTTGAAAATCATAAATCGAAGCTCGGCAATTTAATTCAGGAAAAAGCTTCCACTGAGTTTTGTCTCTATCGATTCTTAATGTTCCCGCTAAATCTAAAGAAAATATTTTATTTTTATAATTTTCTAACGAGATATCTGATTCCAAAAAAGTTTTGAGTTCTGTATTTTCTGTAAAAAGCAGGGCAAGCCACATTTTGCCAGACATTTTTGCTAACAACGAGATCGGGAACTGGCAATCGCAGGATTTCTGCAGCTGTGCTTTTACAGCACCTTGAAGAAACTTCATTTCAATCGGTGCAACAAGACTAAAATCCGATGGTTTTTCGCTCCAGAGAACACTCTCATCGAGTGGTGTGTTCAAGGTGAGTTTCATATTATTAATTTTTGAAATAGGTCCGGGAAGACCGTTTACATCGGTCACGATCTCTAGCTTAGAAATACTTTTATCAATGATCAGGCTTAGCTTAGGCTCTGATAAGACTTTGAATTTTTCGAGGGCGTAAGTAACAGAGCCTTCAGACATGAAAGTTGCAGTGTTAGACATAAACTTAGCTGATAAGTTTTGTTTCACTTCCGTTTTGAAACCTTGAAACTGGATTTCCGAACTCAAAAACGCTTTGTCGCTTTTCATATCCATCGGATCGAGCTGACCTTTTACCGAAGCGTGAAAATGGCCAACGCCATCGCGCTTAACGACGGAATCGAAGAAAATAGCAGAGCCACCTTCAGCCGAACTGATTTTAATCTGGGCGACAAGGGGTGCGGCTGTTTTGTTTAATAAAACAAATTCGCTAACCTGAATATCAATCGTCTGGTAATTAACTCGGTCGTGAATTGTTTCTAAAAGCGAAATCAATGTTTGAAGAGTTTGAAAGATATTTTTTGGAGGTTCTTCAGTTTTTTTCTTTTCATCAGAAGCCTGGAATTCTATCTTAGAATTCGCAACGACTATGAAATGTTCCAGCAATGCATGCTTCTTGAACGGTTGTATGGAAGCCTTAAGCTGAATAGTTTGAATGGGAATACGAAGATAAGGTTTTTCTTTTACAATTAAAAGATCTTCGATTTTCCAGTTTATAAAAAGATCGAATCCATCAAGACGCTTTGTATGTAGATCCCACTTTTGCCAGGTGATCTTCAGGTCTTCAGGCAAAAAATATTTTTCGGCCATCTCAAACGCGGGTCTTGGGTTGTATAGAACCCACGCAAGCAATCCAAAGATAACAAGAATAAGACTTAAAAAAGAAATAAGAGTAATTTTAAGAATCTTTTTAAGTTTTTTCATGTCCTAGAATTCCTGCCCGAAGCTTAAGAATAAAACATAATCTTCTTCATAAGGCTGCGTCGTTTCATCTTCATTCCAGACATTACCTTTTGCAAAAGATCCGCGAAGTGTTCCAAATGGTGATGCCCATCTAAGTCCGATTCCTTCAGAAGAAAAAACGGGCTTATCAAGTGCATAACGGCGATTGCCCAGTCGGGCAAGATCCCACAATAGAAAGGGTTGCAAGCGATACGGGAGCTCTTCAATTAAGCGAAGTTCTAAGCCTAAGTAAACGGAAGTTAAATATCCAAGATCTGAATTATCAATGCTTCGGCGGGGAAATCCTCTTAAATTTTGATCTCCACCCATATAGATTCGATCATCGGCAGGAATGAGATTTCGATTCTTGGTACCATTCACATCTTGCGCATCAACTATTGTGGTTTCAAGCCGCGCTCCTAAAACAAAAAGGGGAGGTGCGAATCCACCGATATTCCAAAGATGCTTAAAGTCAGCTTGATAGCGATTCAAATCCAGCTGCGAGCCTAAGCCTTTATTTTGTCCACGATAGAACAAGTGAAAGATCCAGCCTTCATATTGTTCGCGAATTAAATATTCGTAAGTATGGCTTGTAATAGCAAGAGAGGCGTCAATAGACGGATAAGTCACATCACCTGGACCGACACCACGAACTGTCTTTGTATAGTTCAGAGTTGGACCCCAGCGGCCATTGAAGCGAGCTTCCCACAAGTCCCAATTGCGACCGATATCCACACCGGCTCTGGCTGAATTTGTTTCGTGAGCACTTTCAATTTCTTTGGCAAGGCGGAAACGAGGTCCTAAGAAAGTTCGATTCCAACCAGGGAAAATATAAATTTCAGAAGAGCCCGTTAATGACACTTCAATTGGCGAGGCATGAAGGCTTAGTGTGTAAGAAGATGCCTTATCATCAAGGCGTGCATTTTTAAATGTTAGGTCCAAGAATGGAAATTCTTCAGTCGAGGCGCCAATGCCAAATCTTAAAATTTTAGGTTTACCAACAGATGTTTCTAAGGTAAGCCCTGCGGTTTCATCATCGCAACGGGAAACAAAATATGCACTCTGAAAAAGACCGTCACCTAAAAGTCTTGAGGTCATGATCTGAGTTTTTCTAATGTCGTACCATTCGTTTTCAGTAAAAGGCTGATATCGATCAAGAACATCTGAATCAAGTCCCGCCATTTCCGTCATCCGAACAGGTCCAAATTCTTTCCTACCACCCAGCTGAGAATCGACTTTAACAACTCCGTCCCACGCTTGGGCAGTGATCGCGTTTTCAGCGCACGCATAGCCGTTACTTTGGGTCACAATATTAGCCCAAGCTTCAACTTCATTTAACTTTGCAGTCGTTAAAGCTTCTTTCACAACTTTGCGTTTTTTCGAAGGGTCTAAAATACCTGTCATATCAGAAACAATAAGATCTTTAATTTTATTTCTTTTCCCGAGCCATACTTGAAGCTTGGAATCATTTCTTTCAAATCGAGGTTCAAGATAGCCTAGATTTTGAAGGACTGCTCGCAAATGAAATTCAGCCTGAGTTAAGGGAACATTATCCCAACCTTCAGAC